>NZ_JBFUIO010000051.1:0-19100 GCF_056401835.1 Paenisporosarcina sp. P4_D4
GTATTTACAGGTATGCTCCGCATGTACCGTTTTAACGCAAATAACCCACCATTCCTATAATGCCAAAAACCCTTGATATATAAGGGTTTTTGGCGTTTTTTGTTTAGGTGTTAAGGTTATAGAAAGAAGGATTAACGTATTTTTTGTTGAACTTATTGAACTAAAGGGGCTCCTGTGTGTAGCAAAAGAATCTGGAATTGAGGGATTAAAGACTTATTGATCTAAATCTAAACTTCTTTAGTTATATCACAATTTAACAATTGTCGATGGTCATAAAATTTCTCGAAAATAATACCCATTAAATAGAAAAATAATAAACCAAAACATATGTGAATGAGTGTAAATTTAACTCCAAATGAAGCAAATTCATATATAATAACTGGTAATTTTGCGGTTGTCCAAACTCCTAAAAAAAATACAATGTACCGTATGCCTGCCCCTTTTTTTAATAAAAGTGCCGCAATTGGAAAAGCTACGTAGAGGGGACCAGCTGCAATTACTCCTAATAATAGGGAGAACAAAATGCCATAGATGCCGGATTTTTCTCCCATATATTTAATTAGTGTTTCTTTCTCCACCCATTTGTCAAGCAAGCCTACGAATATTAAGACAGGAGGGAGTAGAATCAGCATATCTAAAATGCTTTTTCCTGTTAATTGAAATGCATTCCATCCCACGGATTGGTTTATAAAAGTAAGGATAATTAGCCCAGATAATAAAATCAAAAAGAAACKATATCTTTTTAATATATTCATACCATCACCAGCCAAATAATATATGAAAATATTAGAGACATTAACAATGCAGATGCGTTGCGAGAATAGGCGAAGCTACGTCCAAATATCTTTTGCTCCATAGGTAAAGTTGTGATTCCTACGGACATTAATGTAGACATTAATACAGCTACTTGAGGGAGTCCTGCACCATTTTGGACTAACGTATGTCCAAGAGGAAATACAACAAAGCTAGGAACTAGTGCAATAGATCCAATTAATGTCGAATAAATAATACCTATCAATCCAGATTTTTCTCCAAGGATTGAAGAAATTAAGGATGGAGTTAAAATAGATAGTGATAGTCCAACAAAAAGCATAATTGATAACATGTCAGGTATAATATTACGAAAGGTTTTCAATGACTTTAATAGAGCATCTTTTGTTTTATTTCGATCTTTTATAAAAGAAATGCTGATAAGAATAATAGCTATACCGTAAAGGATAGCACCATTAATCATGATTAGACTCCCTCCATTTTTTGTATTTATTTAAGAAAAATGATAAATTCTTAATTTTTTCTTCGATATCTATTTGAAAATCTTCTAATTTTCTTTTTCCAACTGTAGTAATTTTGTACATTTTCATCGGCTTATCTTGATTAGATGTGTCCAAATAAGACTCAACAGCACCTTCTTTCTCTAATGTTTTTAATGTGCGATATAAGATGGCACTATCTATTGGATTGAGGGGAAGCTCTTCTTCACATTTCTGCAGAAGTCTCCCGCCATAGCTATCACCCTCTGTTAAAAACAGCAAAAGAAATGCACCTGTATGTCTCCCTGTATGTTTCATGAAATTATAACCTCCTAATATAAATCTGAAATTTTTTCCAGCAACTTTTACTGTTAATAACAGTATACTGTCATCAACAGTAATATGTTACCGAAAGTACGTTCTTTTTTTAAAAAAATTTAGAGGTCTTCCATAAGTTTTTTAACTTAATGGTGACCTCTTTTTTCATGTCTTTCGTAACGTGCAAAAAGATAATTTTTGTTGCGTCGCTTTGTGACATGGCCATTTTCCATAAAAAGCTTTCGGTACCATCTAGATCTGTTCCTGTCTCAGTCATTATTTCCAGAGCTAGAACGTTTGAAGTGAAATAGAAAAAACGGAAATATAAAAATTATTTTTTAATTAGTGAAACTGTATGCCAACATTATTCGTCTAAGAAAATGTTGGAAATAAAAACAAAAAATGGGGGTAAAATTAAAAATGAAAAAAGGAAAAACAATGTTATGCCTCGGATTAACAGCTGCATTGACCATCGTCCCATTGTTTCAAAATAATGCTGCATCAGCCACTGAATACTCAAAAATCATGCAGCCAGTTCACAATAAAAAGATTGATTTCACAACAAACCAAGCAGTAAGTCTTGCAGTGGAATGGAGCAAAACTTCGGCGTTCGTACAGCGTGGTGGGGATTATAAAAACGGCGAGTACAAAACATTCAAGCAAAATGGAATGACGTACCGTTTTTTGTCCTCTTCAATCGATACGAAAAAAGAGCTGCTCGCCCTGCTTGGGAAATCACTTGAACCAGCTGCAGCAGAACAATTCATCAAAAACCAAGGGATTATTTCATACAATGGAAAACTTGCGCAAGTCGAGGCTGATGGTGGTTCTTTGCTGAACTGGACAAAAGCCACAGCTCAACTAATCAAATCCGAAAGCAAGTCAAAAGTATTTCGTTTGACGGTTCCTGTTGGGGATTCAAAGACCACGCAAAGCTATATCGTGGAGTATAAATACACCAAAAAAATCGGATGGCGGATTAGCAAGGAACCTATACTTGATATCAACAATGTCATGAACGATGCACTAGCTTTGGACCTGGCAACGAAATATGGTAAAGCGGAAAGTTATATCCAAAAGGGCGGCGCTTACCGTGAAGGCGAATACAAAACATTCAGCCACGACGGTAAAACTTACCGTTATCTATCCAGCGACATAGACACGAAATATGAACTGATAGCTTACTTGAAACAATCCATGACGCCTGCCCTTGCAGAGCAATTCTTCAAAGAGCGTGGAATAATCGAATACAAAGGCAAACTCGCCCAATTGGAAGCGGACGGAGGTTCGACGGCTCAATGGGCAAAATCAAAAGTCGAATTCATAAAAACGGTGAAAGACACGAAGTTCTATCGCGTAACTGTGCCATTTGGCGAATCAGGTGATGTGCTTATGTACATCGTCGAATACCAGTTCGAAGACAAGGCGGGGTGGAGAGTAAGCAAAGCTCCATACTGTGATCTCGACATTCCTGGCAATGTGAATCCTGCTTTCATCTTCTTCAATTATCTGCTGGTTGATGCCAAAGTAGTAAAAGAACAATTCCTGGCCTCTTCCACATTCAATGTGGAAGAATTCAGAAAAGGCATCAAAAAAGTCGAATTCCAAAAAATGACTGAAGTAAACCGCAGCGACAACCAAGTGGAATTCCTGGTAAAATTCACTGCCCAACTTGCCCCAGGCTATAAAGGCCCACTTGTAAACGGTGAAAACTTGATGTATTTCTATATCCAGCCGACGGGTTCTATGCAATTCAAGATTGACCGCATCGGCACGGTCAGCTGGCAATAATTTTTAACCATGTTCCGGAACAGGCATCCCTCGCTACCTGTTCCGGATTCTTTTTTTGTAGGGAGCGCAGAACCAACCCGAAACAAGTATGCACTCATAATAATGAATGAGCAGCTTTTTCTTATTGAACTAACGGTGAGGGTTAGATTAAAGAGTTAAGGGGGGAGAATTATGAAAAAAATACTTATGTTGATAAGAGAACAGGGAATCATATAGATGAATCCCTACTTATTAAAAACTTTTCAGAGGTGAAATATCTTTAATGATGCTCTATCATGTTAAACCATAAAAAATAGATACAGTGTTGAAATAACACGACTTAGAGGACGTCCACCTGGGCGTTCTTTTTGTTTACCTAAATAAAATCGATTTCCTTACGTAGAATAATAGTAAAACGGGAGGGGGGAGAAAAAGGTGAAGGTGATTCTTAAATTTAAGAATGGTGATCAAATTGCCCTCCCTGTTGCAAGCTCAGGATATTGGGATATAGTCGTTTGGGATGTAGTCATTCATTTAAAAGAAGTTAATGAAAAAGATTCACCATTCGAAGTTGTTTTGGGGAATGGAGAAATCTACGAAAGTAGTGGTAAAGAGCTGATTTCAGTTGAATTGACATTCTAATAAAATATTTTAAAACTCAGAATGTCTTTACGGGCATTTTTTTGTTTTCRCATAAAACGTACAATCGACATGAAAAAGCATCAGCTGCCGAAACGATTCTGAGTTGTTTCGGCAACAGATGCTTTTTGTTTATCGTTATTTAGCTGACCATTCAGTATGGAATACGCCATCTTTGTCTGTACGTTGGTAGGTATGTGCACCAAAGTAATCGCGCTGTGCTTGGATAAGATTGGCTGGCAATGTCTCAGTACGATAGCTATCATAGTAAGCTAATGCACTTGAGAAAGCAGGCGTTGGAATGCCTTGTTGAATTGCTAAGCCTAGTACTTCGCGAAGGGAACTCTGATATTCTCCTACGATTTCTTGGAAGTACGGATCAACTAATAGGTTAGGCAAGTCGCTGTTCTTGTCAAAAGCTTCTTTAATCTTTTGTAAGAACTGTGCACGAATGATACAACCTCCGCGGAAAATCATAGCTACATCCCCATAAGGAATGTTCCAACCATACTCCTCGGATGCTGCACGCATTTGAGCAAATCCTTGTGCATATGAACAAATTTTGCTCATATACAAAGCTTTACGAATCGCTTCAATCAATTCTTTTGAATCCCCTGCATACTTTTTCGACTCAGGGCCTTTAAGTATTTTGCTTGCTGCAACGCGCTCTTCCTTAACAGAAGAAATAAATCGTGCAAATACGGACTCTGTAACGATTGGGAGAGAAACACCCAAATCCAGAGCATTTTGACTTGTCCATTTTCCTGTCCCTTTTTGGCCGGCAACATCTAAAATCTGATCAACGAGTGGATTTCCGCTTTCTTCATCGATCTTAGTGAAAATGTCCGCAGTGATTTCGATAAGATAGCTATCAAGCTCGCCTTTGTTCCACTCAGCAAATATTTCATGCAATACCTGAGTTGAAAGACCAAGAGCATGTTTCATGATGAAATAAGCTTCAGAGATCAGTTGCATATCTCCATACTCAATTCCGTTATGAACCATCTTCACATAATGTCCTGCCCCATCAGGTCCCATGTAGGTACTGCAAGGAGTTCCATCAACTTTAGCAGAAATGGCATTAAGAATTGGTTCAACCTGTTCATAAGCTTCTTTTGATCCGCCTGGCATAATAGAAGGGCCGTTACGAGCTCCTTCTTCTCCACCCGAAACTCCGGCACCAATGAAATGTAGACCTACTTCTTTTAAGTTAGCTGTACGTCTATTCGTGTCTTCAAAGAATGAATTTCCGCCGTCCATAATAATATCGCCTTGTTGAAGGTGAGGGATAAGAGACTCAATGACCGTATCCGTTGTATCTCCAGCTTTAACCATCAATAATATTTTACGTGGTGTTTCTAATGAAGCGACGAAATCTTCTATGCTGTAAGTACCGTGAATATTTTTATCCTTCGCTTCTTTGTTGGATAATTCTTCTGTTCTATCTGTCCAGTAATCATAGACAGATACCGAAAAGCCTTTACTTTCCATATTGAGCGCAAGATTCAATCCCATCACGCCTAAACCAATAACACCGATTTGTTGTTTCATCATATCCTTACCTCATTCCTTTTAACCTAATATGGATAGGCGGTTCTCTAGTTCTTCTTTTTCTTTTTCAAAACCATCTTTGCCAAGTAACGCAAACATATTATTTTTGTAAGCTTCAACTCCTGGCTGGTCAAATGGATTTACACCGAGTAAAGTTCCACTTATTGCACAAGCTTTTTCGAAGAAATAGACCATTTCCCCAAAGGTGAATTCATTGAGTTCGTCTAGCTCTATTAACAAATTTGGAACACCTCCATCGATGTGAGCGAGGGTAGTTCCGAGTGCTGCCTTTTTGTTCACTTCATCCATTGTTTTTCCAGTTAAGAAATTCAGACCGTCCATATTGTCGACGTCCTCTTGAATGATACGTTCGATTGAAGAGTTTTTTACCTGTAGAACTGTTTCTATGAAAAGACGACGCCCTTCTTGAACATACTGGCCCATCGAATGTAAATCCGTTGAGAAGTTAACTGAAGCTGGGAAGAGACCTTTTTCATCTTTCCCTTCACTTTCTCCGAAAAGCTGTTTCCACCATTCCGCTACAAAGTGCAGACGAGGCTCATAGCTTACAAACAATTCTATTGATTTCCCTTTATTATAGAAAATATTTCTTACTGCGGCATATTGGTAACTCTCATTTGTAGCAAGAACGGGATCATTATATTTGTGGTATGCAGCTTTTGCTCCATCCATCACTTGGTCAATATTAAGACCAGCTACTGCGATTGGCAGTAAACCAACAGGCGTCAGAACTGAGTAACGTCCCCCTATGTTGTCCGGAATAACAAATGTTTCGTAACCTTCTTCGACCGCAAGCTTCCGAAGAGCACCCTTGCTCTGATCGGTAGTCACATAAATTCGATTCTTTGCCTCTTCTTTCCCATACTTCTTCTCCATAAATGTGCGGAAAATACGGAATGCTAAAGCAGGCTCTGTAGTTGTCCCTGATTTGGAAATAATATTAATAGAAATGTCTTTTCCCTCTAACACTTGTAGTAAATGTTCGATGTAGGTCGAGCTAATATTATGTCCAGCAAAATATATTTGTGTATTCTCTTTGACTTGATTATGAAACGTATGTGCTAAAGCCTCTATGGCTGCCTTAGACCCTAGATAAGAGCCACCAATACCAATAACTATCAGCGCGTCTGACTGTTGTTGAATTCGTTTAGCAGCATGCTTCACTCGGGCAAATTCCTCTTTATCGTAGGTAAGTGGCCAGTTAACCCACCCTAAGTAGTCAGAACCTGGTCCTGTTTGTTGGTGAATTTGATTATGCGATTGTTTTACAAATTCACTTAGATTTTCAAGTTCACTGTTTTTCATGAACGATAAAACATTGGTGAAATCAAATGAAACTGTCATATTTCGTCACTCCTTTTGATTTTTACTTTTTTCTACCACCACTTAATTTCATCGGATAGCAATAGTTGGTTTGCCTCATCTGGACCTGTTGAGCCTGCAGGATAAGAATATAAAGGCAACAGATCCTCCTGAAATGCTTCCAATAACGGTTGGATCCACTTCCATGATAATTCGACTTCTTTCCAATGGGAGAAGAAGGTTGCATTACCGAGCATTGCATCAAATAGAAGAAGTTCATATGCTTCCGGCTGACTTTCCGAATTGGTCGAGAAGTTAATCCATGCAGGTTCAAAACGATTACTAGAAGGATCTTTCATGTTCACCCGTAAAGAAATACTTTCGTTTGGACTAATCTCGAGGATTAATAAATTCGGAGTGATTCCTTGTAGCAAATCTGAATCTTTCATCTTGTTCTTAAACTCAATGACAATCCGTGTAGACTTCTCATTCATTCTTTTCCCAGTGCGTATATAAAAAGGTATTCCACTCCAAGATGGATTATCAATATATAAGCGAGCCGCGAAATAAGTATCATTTTTTGAGGAACCATCAACACCAGGCTCTTCTTTATAGCCATAAACTGGAGTACCTTGAATCTCTCCAAATTCGTACTGACCGCGGACAACATCCTGGTATGCATGTTCTTTCAGGATTGGTCGAAGAGATTCAATAATTTCCATCTTTTTCACTCGAATTTCTTCTGCCGTTATTTTCTCTGGAAGGTGAATGGCTGTCATCATAACTAACTGAAGAAGATGGTTCTGAACCATATCACGAATGGCTCCTGCTCGATCGTAATAATCAGCCCGAGTTTCAACCCCAACAGTTTCACTTGCTGTAATTTGGACATTCGAAATTTGTTTACGATCTAGTAATGATTTCAGTGCTGGATTGGCCAAAACTAAGGTTTCAAGATTTTGGACCATTGGTTTTCCTAGATAGTGATCAATTCTGTAGATTTCATCTTCGCTGAAAGTCTTGCTCAAGTTTTTATTTAATTGTCTTGCCGTCTCTAAATCACTTCCAAATGGTTTTTCCACTATGAGACGCTTCCATCCATTGTTTTGGCATATTCCACTTGAATTAAGAGTTGACGTAATAACATCAACCAGACTTGGGGCAACAGACAAATAGAATAGTCGGTTTTGTGGAATACCTAACTCATTTTCTCTGTTTTCAATGAGCTCGTTCAAATGTTGATAGGAATCTTTGTCTGTCGCATCAAATGAACAGTACCGAAATTTGGTTAAAAAATCTTGCAAACCAGATGGTTGTGTAGCTCTTCTAGAATAAGCTTGAAGCGCTTTTTCCACTTTGGACTGAAACTCTTCGTTTGAAAAATAGTTTCTGCCTAAAGCAACTATAGAAATGGTATCGGGTAATTTACCATCAAGGTGTAAATTATATAAAGCAGGAAATAATTTTCGTTGTGCTAAGTCTCCTGTTGCTCCAAATAAAACAAAGGTCATGTCTTGCATAAACCATTCTTCTTGGAAATCAAGTAAACGATCTTTCAGGTCAAATCCTTCTTCGAGATTATCGTTCCTCATATTCAATTACCTCCAACTTTTACAATCAGTATTTTGTTTAAACCATTACTGATAATCAGTTCTCAGTATACTAACTTCATCCGAATTATGTAAGTACGCACATTAAAAACAAATAGTGTATAAAAGTATACTTTAGTTTGCTCATAAAGGGAGGAATTAAGATACATAAGCGAAATTGAGTGAACAAAGAAACCTTCGAATTAACATCGTCCTCACTGCGTGGTCTTCCCAGTTCAGTTACGAATAACAACATCATTTAATAGATCCTATAGTAAAGCCATGTTTATAGAGAACAAAGCAGTTTCACTAGACAATTTCACAAATGACATGCGAGGATAGCTTTATAACTAGAAAATATATTGGATAGTGGAAAGGTTGATTATATATGAAAATGCATGATGTAACAGGTGCAATTTATGAAGGAATGACCGTGTACAAGAACAAACCGGAAAAACAACCAAAATTAAATACAATAACAAATGGATATGTGACTGAAACACGGCTTGATTTCGACGTACATACAGGAACACATATCGATGCCCCACTACACATGGTCACTGATGGTGATACGTTTGAAACGATTCCATTAGACAATCTTGTAGGACAGTGTAAAGTATTCGATTTAACTGAAGTGGAAAATGGAGTTTCAAAAGCGGACTTAGAAGGGTTTGACATTCAAAAGGGCGATTTTGTTTTATTAAAAACGAAAAATTCATTTGAGGAAACATTTAATTTTGATTTTATTTTCCTCGCACAAGATGGTGCAGAATATCTTTCTGAGGTAGGTATTCGAGGGATTGGAATTGATGCACTTGGAATCGAAAGAAGCCAAGAAGGGCATCCAACGCATAAAACGTTATTTGCAAATAACATCATTATAATAGAAGGACTTCGCTTAAAGGAAATTGAGCAAGGACAATATTTTATGGTGGCAGCACCATTAAAATTAATGGGTACAGACGCTTCACCTGCAAGAGTGTTGCTATTTGAAGGGCTAAGCTAAACTTCTCTGTTTTTAACCATTTTGAAATTTATTATTAAGTCTAGATTCGATGTATGAATGTAGTAAAGATTATAAAAGGCTTTTCACCAGTTTACTGAACTAGTKGATGGCCTTTTCTTCCGTGGTGAAACTATATAAGGGAGTGAAGCATAGGGATATTTGAATTAAAGTTAATTTTTTGTGCTATCATAAGGGTGAAATAGAATGCGTGTAGCCGTATAAACAGGCAATGTGACAGGAGGTTTATTGATGGATAATAATGATATTTTAATCAGACTAAGATATGCTCTGGACATAAAAAATAAAGATATGGTTGAGATATTTAAACTGGGTGGCATGGAATTTACAAAAGAAGAAGTGTTGCTGATTCTCACAAAATCTAAAGACGATTATTATGATGAAATTGATTATGATGATGACGAGAATGAAGAAAATATTAAATGTGATAATGTGATGATGGAGTCATTTTTAAATGGATTTGTTACGTTTAAAAGAGGAAAACAAGAGCCGAAACCGGGGCAACCTGAAAGACCTGCAATAACCAATGAAAGAGTGAATAACCTTCTTCTGAAGAAGTTGAAAATCGCACTTGAATTAACAAGTGAGGATATGCTCGACATATTAGAAAGCGCAGGCGTCACTGTAACAAAAGGCGAGTTAGGCGCTTTATTGAGAAAAGAAGGACACAAAAATTATAAAGAGTGCGGGGATAAATACGCCCGTAATTTCTTAAAAGGACTAGCTATTAAATATAGAGTGTAGGAATGGTAATAACCGAAAACGTTTATTTAGTGGATTCGAGGAAAAATCCACCTGAATATCAATCGTCTTTTTTGTTCTGCTCGGTTTCGACTTTATAAAATAGAATGATGTCTTAATAAATTAAATCAAATTGAAAAAATGGCTCTTGGACAATCCAAGGCCATTTTTTTGTGTTTTTTATTCAGGAATATCAGGAAGCTCACCTGATTTAGGAACAGTCAGTACGTGTTCTTCTACATAAGCCTTGAAGGAGCCAGAACCGAACTCCCGGCACATACCTGACTGTTTCACGCCGGCGGATATCGAAGCCGGGCAACACAAGTCGCATGCTCATGTTCGCCCCAGACGGATGACGTTTGGACATAGATGCTGTCATTCGCTTCGGCAATGACTTGCTCCTCGGAATCATACGGCAAGACCGGCACGACTGGACCGTACTGCTTCTCTACAACGACTGGATCCTTATAACCTGCTTCTAGAACGAGCATCGGCTGCATAAGTGTTTTATATCCTTTCAATAATCATAGAATCAACACAACTTACAGAAAACAGTAGCTGAAAATGCAATTTCAGCTGTTCTTGAACTATGATATAACGTTGTTGTTTATTTCTCATATTCGGATATTCATCATACACCGGAAAAATATCAAGCTGCTTTCATTGATTAACCAGGGTATGAAGAAAGGAATTTTTCGTGACTGATGGAAAAGATACTTTGATAATTTTTAATCGCATTAATTCTGTCTACTATGCTTGGATCTTCATCTAAATACATTTTCATTTGATGGATTTCTTCTTTATTTTTTTGATAATGATCGTTAATTTTATATTTCGCATTCTCGGTTAAAGTAATTATTTCTTCATTATTTTTATTAACAGGAATGAACACGTAGTATGTGTATTCTTCTCTAATTCCTAAATATTCGCCCGAAGAATCCTTAAAATATTTATATATCATTTTAAATCTCCTATTTTTTTGACATACATATAGTATGTGTTTTTGGGGTGTATTTATTCATTGAAGGGGAGGGGGGTTCTAAAACTGTTATTTGATGTTTTTCAGCCGCTACTAAGCCTCAAGACGTAGAAGTAAACACTCCCTAGGTTCATTTTGAATACTTGATGAAAAGGCTAAACTTAATGGAATGATATAAATGCTTGTGAGTAGAGAAGGGGTGAACAATTGGTGGATTATACGATAAAGGTTGAACAAGAACTGATAATTTGGAAGCGGAAAATGACAAGACAATCCGGTCTCATAAGCCGAATATCCAAGAATGCACAGATGAGAATCAATGGCCTTCTTCCAGAAAAATTTCATAAAGTGATGACTGAAAGCATAAAAAACATGGTGAAAGCAACGCTCGCAGGATCGAACATTACGACGAAAAAACAGTTATCAACGGAATTAAGTCTTTATGAGCGAGACGAACTATTTAAGCAAAAGCTTTCCACGTTTAGAAAAACGGCGACGATTGAAGGAGCGGGAACAGGTGCTGGGGGAATACTTCTGGGAATTGCCGACTTTCCACTGCTGTTATCCATTAAAATGAAGTTTTTGTTTGAAGCTGCATCTGTGTATGGATTTGATACAACTAAACCAGAGGAACGTCTCTTTATCCTGCATATTTTTCTGTTGGCCTTTTCAAGCGAAGAAAAGCGAAAAAAAACATTGAGTATTATTGAAAACTGGGAGGAACAGAAATCTTTAGTCGCAGACATGGATTGGCGAGAATTTCAACAGGAATACCGTGACTACATCGATTTAGTGAAAATGTTTCAAATGCTGCCTGGTATAGGAGCGGTTGTTGGTGCATTTGCAAATTACAATCTGCTCGATCAACTCGGAGAATGCGCAATGAATTCATACAGATTACGTTTAATGCAAGATAAAGAAAAGGGAGCAGACACACGATGATTTTCAAAAATAAACTCGTCATTTCATTAATTCTATTGATTGTGATTGCAGGTGGCATGACGTTCATGTTCAATACAATGAAAGTGATTGCCGGGAGCGACAATAAGACAGTTCAAGAAGATTCATCATTTACAAACATTGAAGTTACAACAAACAATGCGGAAGTGATTATTGTACCGACCAAAAGCTCAGAAGCCACTGTTGAATATACAGGTGCTAATAAAAAGAAGAAATACATTTTTAATGTAGATGTAAAAGGGGATACACTTACCGTTCAACTAAAACAGAAACGTCGATTTTTATMTTTGTTCAATTTTCATACAGGTGACTTGAAACTCACTGTCAATGTGCCGGAAAAACAATATAAAGACCTCCAAGTAAAGAGTGACAATGGACGTATCATGGTAGAAAATTTACAGGTCGAGAAGGTAGTGCTTGAGACAGACAATGGCCAGATACAAGTTAAGGAAGTTGAAGCCAAAACAGTTAAGGTTGAAAGCGATAATGGCAAAATTATTTTGGACCATGTCCAAGGGGAAATTAATGGCTCTACGGATAACGGGAAAATCTCCTTGATTACAAATAAGATAGAATGGCCGATTGATTTAGAAACAGACAACGGTAGCATTGAGGTTAAAACTGAATCTGAACCGAAAAATACAAGGATTGACGCTAAAACGGATAATGGAATAGTGAACATCTTTGGTGATAAAGACAGCTATGTGACGTACGGCAATGGGAAATCTTTGATTAAGTTGAGAACAGATAATGGTCCAATAACTGTAACGAAATAAGAAGGGGTATAGTACGCCCAAGATTGCAGAGAACACGAAGATCCTCAGGGATTTTCGTGTTTTATATATCAAATATGTATTATGCAACGTTTCCTTCAAGATATCCCATAAACTTCCCTTGACTTCTCATTGATAATGATTATCATTGTTAAAGTAGATAAACAAAAAGAAAGAAGGATTATCATGAAAAAAATTGCGACGTTTTTATCATTCGTGCTACTTAGCACTTCTTTAGTTGGCTGCGCAGAAAAAGAAGAAGCTACGAAGCCTGAAGCGGCTTCAGAAACTGCTTCAGAAACTGTAGACTTACAAAACGAAGTTGATACATATAAAGAATTTGCGATTGAGCAAATGGATCAATTTGTCATAGAGACAGAAAAATTTGTTGAGGCAGTAAAAGCAGGAGACATTGAAGAAGCAAAAGCACTTTACCCGCTTGCCCGTATGTACTTTGAGCGCTCGGAACCAATTGCTGAAAGTTTCGGAGATTTAGATCCTCGTATCGATGCTCGCCTGGCAGACCTTGAAGAAGAAGGTAAAGGCAAAGAAGATTGGACTGGTTACCATAAAATCGAATACGGCCTTTGGGTAGAAAACACAACAGAAGGTTACGCAGAAACAGCTGATCAATTATTAGCAGACGCAAAAGAATTGCGTGCACGTGTTGAGACAGTAGAAGTAACACCAGACTTGATGATGACCGGGGCAGTGGATCTTTTAAATGAAGTATCGACTTCTAAAATTACAGGGGAAGAAGAAATTTTCTCTCACACCGATTTATATGATTTCAAAGCAAACATTGAAGGTGCGGAAGAAATTTTCCACATCCTAGAGTCAAAAATCGAAGCAAAAGATGAAAAATTAGCGACGAACCTGCAAGCAAAATTTGATGCAGTAAATGAACTATTGGCAAATTACGAAACAGGCGACAATGGGTTTGTTTCATATGAAGAGTTGACTTCAGAGGATACAAAATTGTTATCAGACGCTGTGAACCAACTAGGCGAACCGCTTAGTCAAATGGGCATAATAATGGAGTGAGTAAAATGACCTCAAACGATGAAAAGTGGTTGGAGAAGAAAATTTCAAGACGTGATATGTTGAAAATTGCAGGGGCAAGTGCAGCTGGAGCGGCTGTCTTTGCTTCTGGAATGGGGAACGTGGCGAAAGCACTCGGCTTTGAAATACTTGAAGACGACTCGACCGCGACAAATAAGATTTCATTTTACGGGAAGCATCAGTCGGGTATTACGACAGATGCACCATCCCACGTTTACTTTGCTTCGTTGAATGTGCTTGTTCAATCACAAAGCGAATTGCAGGAATTGTTTAAGATGTGGACTCCATTAGCAGTACGTTTAATGAACGGGGAGCAGCTCGAGGAGCTTTCTAAAGGTGGATTTACGCCACCTAAAGATACCGGAGAGTCAAAAGGATTGGATGCTTCTAATTTGACATTAACGTTCGGAGTAGGGCCATCATTATTCAATAACCAGAAGCTAGGTCTAGGTTTGAAACGTCCGGCTGAACTGAAAGAATTGCCACATTTCCCTAAAGATCAAATCGATGAAAAATACGCAGGTGGAGACATATGTATTCAGGCTTGTGCCGATGACCCACAAGTGGCTTTCCATGCAGTTCGTAATTTAGTGCGTGCAGCGTCAGGAAAAGTCTCGTTGCAATGGACGCAAACTGGATTCACTTCAACGCCTAAGCGAAAAAACAAAAAAGAAACGCCTCGAAATTTATTTGCATTTAAAGACGGCACGGTTAACCCAAGCCCGAAAAGTGCTTCTGACATGAAGGAAGTCGTTTGGGTTCAGCCGAATGAATCGAAAAGCTGGATGACAAATGGAACCTATTTAGTCGTGCGGAAAATCCAAATGCATTTAGAGACATGGGATCGAACTTCTCTTCAAGGACAAGAGGCAACTTTTGGCAGACATCGCGATAGTGGTGCACCACTCGGGAGCAAGAAGGAATTTGATGAAGTGGATTTAAATGCAAAAGATGAAAAAGGAAATCCTCACATTCCGGCTAATTCACATATGGCGCTTGCTCGTAAAGTGAAGGATCGAATTATGAGAAGAGGTTTCTCCTACTCAAGTGGCTTGATTGATGAAACAGGAGCGTATGACGCGGGCTTGTTATTCATTTCATTCCAAAAAAATCCTAAACAGTTTATTAACATTCAAAGCGCATTGGGACGTGATGATATGCTAAACGAATATATTACCCATCGAGGTAGCGGTGTCTTTGCTTGCTTCCCAGGTATACAAAAAGGGAGCTATATCGGTGAGCAACTTTTTAACATTCTTTAAGATACTTAGTCTAGTAACTATGTTGCTCGTTGTTCCTTCTCAAAACAACGTCTCTGCTGCACAGTCTTTTGGCCATTTATATATCGCTATTACTGATGCCATTATGAGCACAAAAAATGACGATGACGCAAAAGCTACTGAAGCGATTGAGACTTTTCAAACGGATTGGAAGCAACTGAACATTACTGAAGGGGAAGAATCCGCGGATGTAAATGAAGCGCTAGAAAAAGCTTCGAGTGCAACAACCAGCGAGAAACGATTGTCCGCATTGACGGATTTATCAAAAGCCCTGACAGCTTATGAGAAATCTGAAAATCCAGTAGATGAAAAAGCCAATCGTGAGGCCTTTCTGAAGGCAGTAGAGCCTTCTCTTAACGATTTGAAAACAGCAATCKATTCTAGCGATAAAGATGAAATCCAAGAGGCTTATTCCATCTTCCTGAAAAAATGGACGAAAAACGAGCGGGTTGTTCGCGAACAGAATATCGCAGCATACGGACAAATTGAAACACAAATGTCATTCATGCGAATTTCTTTAGCTGGTGACGAGCTCGATGTCACTAAGTTAAAGGAACAAGTTGAATCGTTGAATCAAACGATTCAGGACTTTGTTGCAGGAAAAGTGAAGAATGCGGAAGTCTCGGGAAACTATTCACTGGCGACGCTGACAGGTTTGTTGGATGAAAGTAAAGCATCTATTGAAGAAGGAAACTATAATCAGGCAGCCGAATCGTTGAAAAAATTCATCACAATTTGGCCAGGTGTTGAAGGAGAAATCCGTACGAAAAATGCCAGCTTGTATAGTGAAATTGAATCTGGTATACCTCTTCTTGTGAGTGATTTATTGCGTGACGATGTGGAAGCATCTGCAATTACGGGTAAATTAGATTCCTTTAAGCAGCAAATAGATTTCATTCAACAAGACACGACGTATAGTTTTTGGGACTCAGCCCTAATTTTACTTCGTGAAGGATTGGAAGCATTATTGATTATTTCGGCACTCATAGCTTTCTTGAAAAAAGCAGGTCAACAAGATATGCAGCGTTATATTTATGTTGGAGCGGGCACTGGAATCAGTGTGAGTGTTATCGCAGCTATATTGATGTCCACGTTGTTTCAGTCAGGAACAATTGGAACAAGCCGTGAAGTAATGGAAGGATATGTCGGGATAGCGGCTGCAGTTATGATGCTGGGAGTTGGCATTTGGCTGCATAGCAAATCTACCGTCACATCATGGAACCGTTACATTTCAAAACAAATGACACACGCATTGTCGATGCAAAGTGTATGGTCGATGACATTTTTAAGTTTCCTGACGGTATTCAGAGAAGGTGCTGAAACTGTTGTGTTTTATATGGGAATTGCCCCGAAAATGTCGACGTTTGATTTCATATTGGGGATTGTCCTTGCGA
The DNA here is from genome assembly GCF_056401835.1 of Paenisporosarcina sp. P4_D4. Taxonomy (NCBI): domain Bacteria; kingdom Bacillati; phylum Bacillota; class Bacilli; order Caryophanales; family Caryophanaceae; genus Paenisporosarcina; species Paenisporosarcina sp. P4_D4. Next base: position 16,654 of record NZ_JBFUIO010000051.1, read on the forward strand.
TTTTGATTTTAGTTGCGACGGCATTCTTTTTTGCGAGAGCCAGCAAAAAGATTCCTCTGCATTTGTTCTTTGGTGTAGCTACTGTATTCATTTACCTATTGGCCTTTAAAATTATCGGTGCAAGTTTACACACGTTGCAATTGACGAACGTCTTACCGACACATATTATTTCTAATTTACCAGTTATAAATTTCATCGGCTTCTATCCATCAGTTGAAACGTTGACTGGTCAGGTAATTTTGCTGATTCTAATCGCAGGCACGATTATCTATAAGAAAATGGCATCAACTGTAAGCAATACAAGTTTACAGAGTTAGCCAGAAAACACGAAATCCTATCAAGGGTTTCGTGTGTTTTTTTGGCGAAAATGGGTATACAATTAGAATGAGAAAATATTGAACTTAATTAGGAGGAGAATGAACAATGGAAAAAATTGAAGTTGGAGATATTTTTACCTTAATGGATGAAAACGATCAGGAGCAAGAAATTGAAGTATTAGGAACTTTAACTTTAGATGATGTGGAATATGCTGCAGTTGCTTTTGCCGATGAAATCGATGAAGATTCTGAAGGGGATATCGATGTTTTCTTTTTAAGAGTGGAAGATGATGAGCAATTGTCCCTGATTGAAAGTGATGAAGAATTTGATCGTGTGTCCGCTGCGTTCAAAGATTATGAAGAAGAAGAGTAAAAAGAAAATCGGTTAGACTTGTGATAGAAATAAAATAATTTGTGAATTACAAAAGACCTTCCGTATGTTCAAAAACTTACAGAAGGTCTTTTTCTAATTTCTTAGTTAAATCATGAAATATAATGCCCTAATATCCTGTTCCTTCTTAATAGGATTGAATATATATAAGTAAACGGACATTCAAGTAAAATACTTTTGAAGAAAGGTTAATGTTAATGTATGAGTTTGGAAATTGTAATGACGGTTTTTGTGTTTCTAACGACCATGTTAGTAATATTCTGGAGACCTAATGGAATGAATGAAGCATGGCCTGCATCGGTTGGGGCCGCAATTATATTACTACTCGGCATCGTATCACGTGAAGATATCTTGGATATTATTAGTAAAATCGGTGGAGCCTCAATTACCATAATGGCAACGATTGTCATGGCAGTCATATTGGAAAGTTTCGGTTTTTTCCACTGGTCAGCTGCAAGACTTGTCAGTTTATCAAAAGGATCAGGTCCTCGTTTATATTGGAATATTCAATTGTTATGCTTTTTAATGACCCTCTTATTTAATAATGATGGAAGCATCTTAATAACAACCCCTATTTTAATTCTCCTGCTAAAAAATCTTAGGCTTAAACCTCATCAACAAATACCATATCTATTAAGTGGAGCTCTCATTGCAACTGCATCCAGTGCTCCCATTGGTGTAAGTAATATTGTGAACTTGATCGCCTTAAAGATCGTTCATATGAGCCTTTATATGCACACAGCCATGATGTTTGTCCCTGCGACGTTGGGATTATTGTTTATGTCATGTTTGATGTATTTGGTTGTTAGAAATAAATTGCCAAAAAAATTACCTCACTCTGCAAATGAAATAGAGGAAAGTTTTTTTACTAAACAATTTCATCCATTAAAAACAGGTGTTAATGTAGAAACAAAGCGACAACGTACTAAATTTATGCTGAAAATATTACTTTTTGTTTTTGTCATACGTTGTCTGTTATTTGTAGCATCTTATGTTTCTGTTCCGATTGAACTAGTTGCAGTACTCGGCTCGCTTGTATTGCTGATTTGGAGATGGTATCACTTACGAACAAATCCTATTGATATCTTGAAAAAAACCCCCTGGCATATTCTCATCTTCGCTTTTTCTATGTATGTAATTATTTATGGTTTGCACAATATAGGTTTAACTGAGTTGCTCGTTCAAATTTGCGAACCAATTGTAAACCAAGGACTATTTCAAGCGAGCTTTATTATGGGAGGATTAGTTTCTATTCTTTCTAACGTTTTTAATAATCATCCAGCATTAATGATTGGTACCATAACACTAACTGAAATGGGACTTGAACCCATTACTCTTAAGACTATTTATCTCGCAAACATTATTGGAAGTGATATGGGATCATTGTTATTACCTATAGGAACACTTGCCTCTCTTATATGGATGAATATTCTCAGAGCAAATAAGTTAAATGTAACATGGAAGGACTATTTAAGTTTATCTTTGATGGTTGTGCCACCAACAACGATTGTCACTTTATTATTATTATTCTACTGGGTACAATTGGTATTTGCATAAAATACGATGTACCCCCTAATAAAGTGACCCAGGAACAATTCCGAGGTCACTTATTAGCTGTCTAGGTAGCAGGACCTTTCATAAAACTGTTCAGTTTATGGATGTATTCTTTTTTATTTCTTGAATTTGCAATTCAGAATTGGATCAAAAAAGTAATTTAGAAAATTAACCAACTGTAATAG
>NZ_JBFUIO010000052.1:0-18854 GCF_056401835.1 Paenisporosarcina sp. P4_D4
CAACTAAACTGCCCCGTTAGTTCAATAAGAAAAATTAACTTACTGCACAATATGGACCTAGAGTGCAAAAAAAAGAGCCAGCACTATGAATGCTGACCTAGATTTTTTCAGGTATAACACTGTACTTTGTAAAATAAGTACCTAAAATCAACAAAATTAAAATAATAGCCCAACTTAATATTCCCGTAAAATTTAACCAATAAGCCAAAAGGCCTGTTATAGCAATCAGAAAGAAGCAAATAGATGATAATGCACTTTTCATCCCCGTTGCACCAGCTTGTTTTCTTTTTTGAACTACAACGAAACTGGAAAAACTAAGAACGCCTATTAGTATTATTGACAGAATTATCGGTATCAAGAAATCACCTCCCATTTTATAAGCGACTTCATACGAAACTGCGTGCTTCAAGGATATTCTTCTTTTTCGACATTTACTGTTATTTCTAATATTATCATAATTATCCAACTTAATATAGTTTCTTATTGAACTAACATGCCTCGTTAGTTCAATAAGTTCAACAAAAAAAGCGTTAATCCTGCTCGGATCAACGCAACTTTATTTCAAAACTACAGGATGTTGAGTATTGCGGCGTTTTCGTTAGATGACGTCCCATTTTCATCCATAGTTAAGTACGTCAAGTTTATCCTGTACAGAATAACTTGTATAGGATTTCTTCAGCCCTTGGGTACCATGATGTTGATAATGATAGACCCAGCTCCTTAGAGTATATTTAGTACTACCTATTTCTTTCGCTAGGGCATGAAAACTTTCATTGCCTTCACTGTACTTTAATACAGCCGACAACTTTACATCATAAGTAAAGTTGGTCATAAAAAACTGCACCTCCAATAGTTAGTTGAGTCTAACAATCGGGGTGCAGTTCATTTACTTGGTAGCTTTTTATATAAAGCCACTGCCCTTTATGCAAATCTATTGTATCTACCGTGAGTGTTAGCGCACAGCGTAGGTCTTAATGATTGTCTGCTCGATCTGGCTGTCGTTTACGTCCCATGCCTTGACACGGAGCGACACGTAACCAGATTTTGGGTTTTTCACGGACACCTTGTAGTGGCCACCTTTCTTGCTCGACACTTTCGCGGTGTTCCAGGTGACACCGTCGTCAGTGGACACTTCGACTTCAACCCCTTTTATGTCTGGGGTATCACCTGATTGAAGGGAGAATGAAAGGTCAAAGTGGTAAGTATTTCCACCCTTTGTCTTGTTTTCCCCATCCAGTTCAAGGTCATACGTTGGCCACAGTAAGCCAAGGTTTTCCCGTCCACTTGCCGGTCGCTCAGACTTGAACGTCCATGCTGTGCTGGTCTGTGTAGACATTCTGAATCCTGTCGGGTGCGCCGTATCCATGGTGATTCGGTAAGTCGCTGGGTCAGGGCTAACTGACAGCGGGTAAAAGAATGAGAAATAATTGCTCGTTGTAAGGAGCTTTCCGTCCTTGTACAACCGAGCCACCGAAGTGTCTTCAGGGTAATCAAAAGCAAAATTGCCCCAGTGCCCCGGTTGGCTGTCGCCCTGTTCAAATATGTTGAGCGTGAATTTGTCTCCTTCACGATATGCCATGGTTATCTCCCTGTCTGCCAGACCATTGGCTGCACCAAGCCATGTCTCTTCGCGCTGTTCACCCGGAAGATAGATACGGTGTATGTCATTCATACTACGTTTCATGCGATTTTCGTCATGGACAGTGTGGTTCCATTTAATATCTTTCAGCATCGGCCACTTGCTGCCGGTTGAATACCACTCTTCCCGGTCTAGCGGTGCGTCGAAATAATAATCCAAGACTTGCAAGGTCACAAACTCACGCGGGCGGATCGACGCCAGCGAATCAACGAGAACCCTGCCTTTTGAACCGCGATAGTGTGCATTCACTACTGCAGAGTTTTCTTTAGTCACCGTGTCGACTGGGTTAGTCGGGATCGCTTCCGGAATAACCATCGCCATGTTATACACATACGGGCTGTTGGCAATACCCTTTAAGTTGATACTAGTAGGTCCGTTGGCAATTCGATCGAATAGCACCGCACCTTCGTCTTGTTGAAGGGTCCAGGCCGGAATTGTAATGCCGTCTGTTTTCAAAACGCTAGTCCAGAAAATGCCTGGTCCGTCGTAGACAATAAATACACCCGCAGCACCGGTAGCAGTCACTGCTTTAATCTGGTCAGTAATCGTCGATTCCGTATCACGAGTGATGACTGCCAGTTTGCCACTTAGATTCTTGCCACTGAGGTCATCAGGTCGAGCAAAGCCAAGATCGACTGCTTCCATTGTCTTATCGCCGTCCAACTTAGGCGTAAACTCGACATGCTCGAGCGGAATCGAATCACCAGTTCCGTCATACGATGCACGGATCAAAGGAGCGAATCTGCGCTGTTTGAAGCTAAAATCGAACGTGCCGGTCGTCAAAGGCTCAGTTGGTACCACGTATGCGTGATCCCAGTACGGATTATAAAAACCAGTTATTACATCCATTCTAAACTTGTCTTGATCCAGGCGGTACCCTAATTGGTATCCGGTCCCGTCGGACTCCTTAGGAGTAGAGATTTTGACCTCTTTACCCAACTGCGCATCTATCGTGAGGATCTTGTTCTCGCTAAGCTCAACTTCAGGATCACCTGCGAGGGTATGATTCTCTACAAGGAATCCAGCTTCATCGTAGGTATCCACGGTACCCATTACCGAGTAACGCCCTTGCGGCACTTCGATGAGCTTAATCCCAGTGTCTCTATTTGGTCTGACTTTATTGTAGGATCCCGTATCAAGGTTAACCACAAAGAATTCTCCACTCGTTGTGTTTCCATTGCGGTCAATCAATTGAAGCGTTAAATCCACTGATGGTACCTTCTTCGTAGCGCCAATGGTCGTGTTTACTCTTTTACCGTCACTTGAAGTAGCCGTAACGACTGCTTTGTAATCACTTACAGTGCCGAGAGAAGGATCAAACGTCACTTCGACCGTACTGCTGCTATTGGCAGGAATTGTTACTTCTGACTGACTTAGTGTAAACATACCATCCGGAGCCGGGGCTCCTTTTTCATTTTTAGATTCCATAGTAAGCGTTAATGTCATTTCACCATCGGATGGATTGACATAATCAAATGTCTTCTCGATCGGCTCACTGGTTTCCTCAGCACTTCCAAGGCTGACGACTGCAGGACTGCTATAGACGTTCGCATCCAGAGCTTTCTCAATGCTTACAAGTCCGCCTCCCTGCTGATAGGCCGTATTTTTTGCATTTGGCATAGCCGTTCCAACCAACACCTGCTTGATTCGGTCAGCAGACCAGTCCGGATGCCTTTGTTTAAGAATGGCTGCAGCACCAGCAATATGTGGTGTAGCCATCGACGTACCATTAGCAGCGGTATAATTGTCGTCAACGACAGTACCCATATAGGTTCCTGTTGCACGAGCAGCTACGATTCCTACTCCTGGTGCCATAATTTCTGGTTTGACACGGTAATTGTTGATAACCGGACCACGGCTTGAAAAGGGAGCTAACACGCCGGTTTTGTCTACTGCCCCAACAGTCAATGCTTTTTCGGCTACACCGGGTGATCCTACAGTTTTCTTATCTGATCCATCATTAMCTGCAGCCACAACAAATAATGTGTCAGAGGTTTCACTCAAATTGTTAAGCGCTTGACTCACCGGATCAGTACCGTCACTCGGAGTAGGATTACCTAGACTCATACTGACGATATCGGCGCCTTCCTCAACTGCCCAATCCATTGCAGCGATGACTCCTGAATCAGAACCGTAACCACTACTGTCAAGCACCTTTCCAATTAGAAGCTCAGCACCTGGAGCTACTCCTTTTAATTTACCATTGGAAGCTGCGCCAGATCCCACGATAGTCGAAGCAACATGCGTTCCGTGACCGTGATGATCGATAGAATCAGGGTCGTCTGTGAAGTTCTTCGCTTCTAAGATGGTTCCTTTAACATCAGGATGATTCGAATCAATCCCAGTGTCTAAGACAGCCACTTTCACGCCTTTGCCATCATATCCAGCCTCCCATGCTATCGGGGCCCCGATCTGCGAAACACTCTGTTCTAGCGTCACTTGTACCATTTTGTCGAGCCATATCTTCTCTATACCACCAGCAAGTACCGGCTCGGTCGCTTCGAAGTCGCTGTCGTCGTCGATTGCTTCCCAGAACGTCTCAGCCTCCGATTTGTTCACCTTAAACGCAATACCGTTGGCACTCTCTAATACCATGTCCTTTTTAGAACCTGCCGGAGCAGTCTTTTCTAACGCTTTGCCCACTTTGGCCGGTGTGCCCGCGTAAGTCGCGATCACCGGTATTTCGCCGTTAGCGTCGTCGTATCCGTACTCTATCAACTTGGTAATGTTGAACAGGTCGCGGTCAAGCTCATCCGCATCGATGTACGGCTGAGCCTTAGCCGGGATGACATAGTGATCGTCACCTATCCGAATCTGATTTATTTCCGTTGGTTCGCCATCGAGTGACGGTTCGAATGTCACTGCCTGTAACCCGTCAGCATAACTGTCAATCATCAAAACTTCGCCCGTGATAAGGGTAACAGTGTGCGAGTCGACAACCATGTTGTTCTGCAGTTGCTTGGACGCCTGGTTGGCCAGCGTTTTGGCGGTGGTGGCATCATAAGCAAATGAATGAACAGTACTTGTTGCCAAAAGTACTGCAGATACCAATCCTGCGGTCATTACATTAACAATTTTTTTGTTTCTCCTCTTCCCCATTAAATCTCTCCTCTTCCTTACTAAATAGTAGATTAATATATTTGTAAAAATGTGAGGGTTTCGTGCTAATGACTTAACTTCACATTTAATACACTGATCTGTCCCTTCAACATCAGGTTATTAAAATTTTTCAACTAATCTAGCATAAGCTGAGTCTATCCAATAGTTATTCAATATTCAGAAATATTACTCAAACTAACTTTATCATACAATATTTCCACTTTTCTGGAAATAAAACAAAAGTACTATACCAAGAGTGACATAATAAGGGTCAGGACATTTTTTTATAAGTGATTTTTAATTAAGAGTGACTGGTAAGAAGCCTTCAATAGTTTTAGAAGCTACAGGGTATTATCAAACTCCTGTCGTCATTACTTGGGAAGAACGAGGATATTTTGAGAGCAAGTGAAGAAAAAATTACAGACAAGATATTTGGATTATGTAAAAGTCGATCAATCAGGTGGGCAAAAGAAAAATCTATTCAGCTTAAAGCTGCGGCAGTTCGTATATGGAAAATATGCTTAGACTAAAAACAAATCATATACTTGATGCTTTGGACGTAAAAAAAGACCATCGAAATTGTACTGCACCCCGAAAGTTAGACCACCAAATCTAACTTTTGAGGTGTTTTTTTGTGGTCAAATATGATGAAGGATTCAAGCAAAAAGTTGTTCACGCTTATTTAGCTGGTGAAGGTGGATATGCTGCCCTGGCTACTAGATTTGGAGTTCCAAGTAAAACGAATATAAGAAAATGGGTCAGTGCGTTTCAAGAATTTGGGAAACAGGGTTTGGTTACTAAAGAGGCAGATGCGAGTTATCCTGTTCAATTTAAATTAGATGTCCTAAACTATAAGTTAAGAACAAGAGATTCCTTTGAAGAAGTGGCTAGAAAATTTGGCATGACTGAACCGACTATGATTATTAATTGGTTGAGGAAATGGCAAAATGAAGGTGTTGAAGGGCTCTCTAAATCAAAGGGGCGTCGATCAATGTCTAACAATCCAAAGAAGAAAAAGAACGTGAAAAAATTGACGAAGGAACAACAGCTTTTAAAAGAAATAGAATTACTTCGTGCGGAAAATGCCTATTTAAAAAAGCTCCGAGCTTCAGGGATAAATATTCCGAGCCGACTGCTAAAACAGAATCCAGAGTCATCCATGAACTCAGAAAAGAATTCAAATTAGCCGTTATTCTTGAAGCAACAGATTTTCCAAAGGCCACCTATATGTATTGGCAAAAGCGATTTAACGAACCTAATCCAGATGAAGAGATTGAAAACATGATCAAGGAGATTGTAGACAAGCATGATGGAAATTACGGTTATCGTCGAATTGATATAGATTTACGCAAGAGAGGCTATAGCGTAAATCACAAAAAGATCCTTCGGATTACTAATAAGCTTTACATGACATGCAAATCCTTCACACGRAAGTCTAGGAAATATAGTACGTACAAAGGAACAGTTGGCACGACTTCAAAAAACCTTGTCAATCGTAGATTTTATACAAGCATCCCATATCAAAAACTAACGACTGATACAACCGGATTTAAATATTACGAGACGAATGCGAATGGGAAGTTAATCATTAAGAAGGCTTATTTAGATCCGTTCTTAGATATGTTTAATAGTGAGATTTTATCCTACAGGCTCTCAGAACGTCCAAACGCAAAAGCCATCTTGGATGCCTTGGATGAAGCAATAGAAATAGCAAAAGACTGCACCTATCGAACGACGATACACTCTGACCAGGGTTGGGGGTATCAAATGAAGTCATATGTAAAGAAGCTAAAAGATAACGGGATATTCCAAAGTATGTCCCGAAAAGGAAATTGTCTGGATAATTCGCTTATGGAAAACTTCTTCAGCATAATGAAACAGGAAATGTATTACGGGAAATTTTATCTCTCTTTTGAAGAGCTGAAGCAAGCAGTGAATAAGTATATTTATTACTATAACAATGAACGGATAAAAGCAAAATTGACYGGCATGAGCCCGGTTGAATACCGTCTCCATACCAGTCAACTAGCTGCTTAAATATTTCTGTCTAACTTTTAGGGTTCAGTACAAATGATGGTCTTTTTTAACTAAAGCATCCTTTAGCTTAATATTATTTATTTGCATTCTGTTCTTAGCAAGCGTTAATTCTTCTTGGATCGACTCCCACTTAGTTTAATAAGTGCATTACCTACAAAGTAATCAAATATTAACAGTCATTACTCATTAAAATCTAGATTACTTGGTTGTTTCGGTAAATGGTCTTGTGAAAGCATATTTGTCGTAGCTACTTTCTTATTCACTTCCTCAAAATTGAAACCGTCTGCCCATACTTTTCCTTCGCCAATAAGTAAAACGCCAAAGTGAATGGAGACACTTTCTTCTGGAACATCTAAAATGATAGAATAGTGATTCCACTCTGTAGTACCTTGAATAGAACGATTATCCATATTATCAAATTGAATTGTATCACCAGAAAAATTATCAATTCGAAGCCAAGCACCACATTTTGTCACCTGTTCTGTTTTTAAGAAACATGACATCTTTATTCGTTTTCCTTTGTAATCATCTGATTGGAAACCTTGCATCATTGTCGCAAATTGTTGTTCATTTGCCTTACCCTTCGCATAAAGCAATCCCGATTTTGTCCCTGTGTGGAATACATCTCCATCTACTATTAATTCATACAGTTCCGGATTAGAACCACTTAAGTTCCATCCTTTAATTTGTTCTTGTGTGTTCATATCATTCTCCTCCTTTTTCATTCGTACAACTATCATCACCTGACGATATTTTCCTGGCGGTAAGCCGTAAACATCTTTAAACTCTCGTGTAAAGGCCTCTTGAGATTGAAAACGGAATAAGAAGGCGATTGTTAAAATTGATTCATCTGTTTGTAACAGAAATGATGCAGCCGTCGCTAATCGACGTAAACGTATATATTCCCCAATCGACTTCCCTGTTTCTTGTTTAAATACACGTGATAAGTGATATTTCGAATAACCAATGACGGAAGGAAAAATATCCATTTGGATTTCTTCCGTCAGATTGCCCTCGATATAAGAGACTGTTTTTTGCGTTATTTCACTGTAATACAACTCACTCACCTCAAAATCATCATAACGAATAAATAGAAAGAATTTTTGATAAATATTGCTAAGATAAATTCCTTATTATATGTATAAATCTACTTATCTTTCTGTTTTTGACCACATTCAATTTCCCATCTCTTCAACTAACTGCCCCGTTAGTTGAAGTTTCAACTTAACTTGATTGGATCATTTTTCATGGATATTTCACTCTCATTTTTCTACCTAAAACGCTACCTTTCTAGATTTTATTCGAGTTTGCACCTAATATAATACTTTTGAAACCGAACCCCATGAGAGCTGAAGGAAAAAAAGCTGTTTATCTACTCGTATTGGTTGAAATTTGTATCCTTTGGCATAACAGATGTAATATACGCTATTTCTTCTTCACTAAGATTAGGGGCAAAAAATTCCGTTCCCCAATGTTCAGAATGAAACATCGTAGTATCACCTTTGCTTAAGAAAATAGAGAACCATTTGATATTCTCCGTTTCAGCTATGTGATCATAAAGAAGATAATGTGAAATATCGTACGTCAGGATTCCTCGGAAAATGGTTAATTTCATATCTTCTGGCAACTCATGATCGGCTTGAACTAAGGCTTTCGTTTCCTTAATCACTTCTTTTTCTTCATTCCAACAATGAATCTCGATGGTATCCGATTTCTCAATGAAGTATTTCATTAACGGAACCCAGTACGCATAATCTTCAGGCATCGGATTAGGATTAGGGAATGCTGGAATGGTGAAATGCAATTGGTATTTCATGTTTTAACTCACCTTCCCTTCTATAGATCAACAATAAAGTATATTTACCGAACGTTTCACTTTTAAAGAAAGCTTATCATTGGCTGATTCGTCCGCCATCCATCGATTCGTTTACTCAACTGGCATGTATAGTCCATACACAACCAGTTGACATAGCATCACAATCGGGAAGTATTCCTTTTATTCAACTAAAGCACCCGTTAGTTGAAGATTACCCTCTCTTTTTTTCAGTTATTTTTGGTTCTTCATACGAAATAATATCGATTATATGATTCAAGCAAGGAACCTGATAATGTACAAATTTGTCTTCGGGAAATATATCTTCTGCTATGGTTCCAGCTTTAATGAAATCTAAGTATCTTGATTTGGTGTAAACCTTAAATATTTCACCTTGAAAAACTTCATATTCATCCACCACTGTAAAAGACTCGTTTACTACCGAATAAGATACATAGGACTTAAATTCAAGTTGAATTGCTGGTAATCCATCATCCACTTCAAAAGGATAATAAGCTTCTGTAAATCGTTCACCTAAATCTATATCCTCACTTTTGTTACTGATTTTACATCTATCGATTAATATACATAGGGCATTTTCTTCAGGTTCTGACAAGTTGTTCAGATAAATGTAACCTTTTGATTTCATTAAATCGTTGTAATTCATATCATCATCCCCTCTTTCTTTTCACACTTAAGTATTCATTTTATCATTTCCCTTATTCAACTAACCTGCTTCGTTAGTTGAATAAGAAAAAGGCTTTACCCCTTATTGAAGTAAAGCACCCGTTAGTTGAAGAAGAGATCCATTTTACAGGTAATTAACTTCGGCGTATCGAATAGATTGTGTAAAGGGGTGATTAAGTGGTAAGTAAAGAAAAATGGAAACGATGGCGTTTTCCAACTTTATTACTAGGAGCTGTCGGAATATCTGGACTGGGGGATTTTGTATTTTTGGTCGCTATAAATTTATTAGTGTATCAAATGACAGAATCCGCAGCAGCTGTGGCTGGTCTGTGGATTGTTGGACCACTTGCATCGATTTTCACGAGATTTTGGGCTGGGAGCATTATTGATCGTGCAAATCGCAAAAAGTTAATGATATGGACGGACTTGATTCGGGCATTATTAATCGCTTTGGTCCCTTTTATGCCTACCGTATGGGAGATATACATATTGTTGTGGTTTGTGAGCATGGCGAAAGCATTTTTTGCACCTGCATCGCTTACCTATATTACGGAACTTGTTCCAGCTGAACAACGCAAACAATTTAATGCATTTTATTCCTTAACAAGCTCTGGTGCATTTATTGTAGGACCCGCGATTGCAGGGGTGCTTTTTGTCATTGGTTCAGTGTATTTAGCAATCTTTTTAAATGCAATCTCTTTTTTAATATCAGCAATTTTGTTTTTATTTTTACCTGATCAACAGGAAGAAAAAACATCATTTAAAAATCCACTGTCTTTTTCAGCTATTCGAGAAGAAGAAATAACTGTTATTGCTTTTTGAAAAAAAACACCCATTTTTATGATAGTACTTGCTTTGTATTTAGGAACACTGTTCACAACATTTGCTATGGATACGCAAGAAGTTGTCTTTACTCAGAGAGTCGTTGGGCTATCAGAGCTGGATTATAGTTTGCTCATTAGTATTACAGGCATCGGATCTATTTTAGGAGCATTAACGGTTGCGTCTTTTTCAAAAAAACTATCCATTCGTTTTCTTTTTGGTGGAGGACTTCTTCTAATGTCACTCGGTTACTTACTGTATGCCTTCAGTACGTCGTTCACAATGATTACAATAGGGTTCGTAATACTGGGGTTTTTTAATTCTTTTGCTAACACTGGCTACAACACATTTTATCAATTTCATGTTCCGATTGAAATTATGGGGAGGGTGACTAGCTTTTATGGACTCATCCAAAGTGCAGGGCAAATCCTATTGGTAATAGTCGTTGGTTTCGTAGCAGATATTTTTCCACTCCGATATACAATTATCACATTATCTCTGGTGAATTTCTTCTCTATAATTGGCCTGATCGTACTTATGAAACATCGTATCTATCAATCGATTTTTAGTGAAGTGGAGAACAATGAAAAGATGACTGCATAAAAAATGCTACTTTTTCTTATTGAACTAACCTGCCCCATTAGTTCAATAAGAAAAAAAGAGCTGACTCGTATGCAGTAGTTTACTGCGGAAAAAATGCTTATTCACATTCTTTAGCGGTCTATTATTTTGAAATAACGATATATTTTGTTTAATTTCTCGTCATGCTTTCCCTTCGGATTTTCCATATTCCCAAATTCAAAAAACTTCACTCTTTTTATCCCAACATAATTAAATAAGGCTTTCTTCATTAATACTTTGTGCGAATTATTCAACCAGAACAAAGGATAATGCGTTGGCCCCTTCATCGTTGAAATACAAACAATAGACTTCCCCTTCAAAAGTCCTTCTGGCAGAAGTCCGCCCTTGTCTTTGTAGGCAAATTCTGAAGCAAACATTTGGTCTATATACCCCAAAAGCATAGCTGGAGGACGTCCCCACCAGATCGGATATATGAAAACTATTTTATCGGCCCAAATAATTTGTTCTCTATACTTTTCAAGTTGGGGATCGGAGTGCATATCCCTTCTGCGTTTTTTCTCATTGAAAACTAGGATCGGATTAAACTCCTCTTTATATAAATCCAGCACCTTTATCTCCGCTTTATTGGGGTTCTCACTGCTTCCTTGGATGACCTTTTGAAAAAATGCATAACTTAGGCTCTGATGATTTGGATGAGTATATATTACAAGCGTTCTCATTGTGCCACCTCTTTACTTATCATTTGATAAACAAATCGTAACACACTCTTTTTTAGTTATCAAATGATAATTGTATTATAACAACTATTTTGTTATATTGTCAGTAAGAGGTGATCCTTCTGGACAAAAAAGCTTTATTTCATAAATTTGTGGCCTTTACTACTTCTGTACATCAAGTGACGCATGAAATTACAAAAGATGTTAAATCCGATTCTATTACCCCCGTTCAACATAGTATTCTTGAATATATAGCGGTTAGTCAGCCCGTTACCATTAGTCAAATTAGTGATTGTCAGAATATGTCCATGCCTAACACGAGCCGTGAACTGAAAAAACTAAGCGAAAAAAATCTATGCGAAAAATTTGCCGTTGCCGAGGATCGACGAAAGCAATATATCCGTCTTTCCAAAGAAGGCGAAGTCATGATGAACGAAGCCTTTAAACATATAGAAGCCCGTTTCCTGCAACGGATAAAGGAGGCGTCCGATGAAGATTTGGAAGAAATTAATCGGTCGCTGGATGTGCTTCACTCAAAAGTGTTTTATTCAAGTAAATCATTATGAAGGTGAAAGGCCTATCGTGCTGCACCTCCAAATACGACAAACTCTTTCCCTAAATGGGAGGAGCTCGTCTTTTAACTTGCAAGAAAATCTCTATCCCGTTACTTGAATAAGAGAAAGACTTTACTCCTTATTGAAGTAAGCGCAAGTTTATGGAATGTTTTATGTGATTTTTCTTAAAGAAAAGCACTCATTGATCGATCCTGTTTCCAAACTTATACGTCGATTGGCTTGTGCTACCCCTAAAACAGAAAAAGGCTAAATCATAAGATTTAACCCTTTCACTATTTAGAATTTCTATTTATCATATAACTTAATCCCACTTAGTTCATTGCTATTAAAACTTATAAAAAGCAAAAGACGATTTAACCTTTTTAGAGGCTAAATCGTCTTTTCTTTATAAAATCGCCCCGAAGTTTTTTAAAAATATGAAGTCATTCCAATTATCGAAACCACTTCTATAGCAGCGTCGGTTCCGCAAAGGGCAACGATTTCTGCTCGTATTTATTTATTTTTGAGCCCCATCATACTTAAATTCCCACTTTAAAGTCATTGGTTCATAGAACTTTTCAACATCTTCAGCGTGACGAGATAAATCAGGTTCGCTGATTTGAAAAGTTAATTCATAATTACCAGGTTCAGGTAATAAAACATTAGAAGCATAATGTGGGTCACCTGCTACCATTTGATACAATTGCCCTTGATCTACATCTTCATCTGTATCAAGATTATGTATCTTATAGCCATTTGTTAGATATGGAATCCATTCACCTTCATGAAATCCAAAAGAATTGTTTTTTGCTGCATGAATGTCGGCTTCTAAGTGAATGTTTCCTTCTTTTCCTCCACGCTCAACAGGAGCTACTTCAACTGAATGGGGCAAATAAACAGCATTAATCTCCATTCCATTTTTAATTACCTGACCAATCATTACATCTTCTCCAGCTTGACCTTCATGTTCAGAACCATGTTCTTTCTGATTAGTGCAAGCCGATAATACTAGAATTACTAATGATGCCAAAAATAAGATTAAGTATCTTTTCACAAGCTATCCCTCCCCATATCGATTTTATTTATCATTTCTAAACTTTGTTCGAACTGCTCATTTTAATTCCAGAGTTTTTTCAGCGGAACTCGGAATTTTGTATCTCTAAGTCTGTTAATAGTTAAGGAAAATAAATGATCTATTTTGAAATATTGATCCAAGCTTAAACTATAAATCTGTCTT
The DNA here is from genome assembly GCF_056401835.1 of Paenisporosarcina sp. P4_D4. NCBI lineage: Bacteria > Bacillati > Bacillota > Bacilli > Caryophanales > Caryophanaceae > Paenisporosarcina > Paenisporosarcina sp. P4_D4. Next base: position 13,187 of record NZ_JBFUIO010000052.1, read on the forward strand.
TCTCTTAGTAACAAGCAAAATGCGCTTGTATAAAGGGTAAGGCTCATTACATTGATATTACCTGAGAGAAGAAAATTTATATGCATAAAGAGACAAGTCAGAATAGATGGAAGTATCATAAATCCTGCGATGAGGAACAAACCAAGCATCATTTGAACGATGGGAATGGAATAATTTAAACCCATCACGTGCTTTAAAGCTACCTCGCCAATAAGGAATTTGTAAAAATCTGGTACATTAGGTTTATCTAATGCTGTCACCAGATATTCACTAAGAAATACTCCGGGTTGAGCAAACCACGAATGCCCTGTGGAACCTCCTTTTCCCAAAATCTTCGTAACTCCCGCTAAAAGCCAACCTACCCCAAATAGAATACGCATTAAAACGACTAAAGATTGAAACACGTGTTTTCCAAGTTTGTTTTGATCTATATGATAATGATTTTCATTGTCAATTACATCCGTGCAGTATCATAGCTTCGCTTGTTATACGAGATCTACTTCCCAACCAGCCTCAAACATGTTTCTTCAAGTAGGGTTAGACAGTTTAGTTCACGGATCATCGTCCCACGCACCCGTACTTCCTACCCTGGCTACTGATATCTTAAATCCAATAAAAATAAGGTCAACCAGTAAAAACTGGTTGACCTTATAATACGAAAGCATTCGTGAGTTTAAGTGCAATCCTTCACAATCTTACATCCTGACCATTTAATGACAAAAATACTGCCTAAATGACGCTCTAGGCCTTTAACTCAAGCACTCTTAACTTGCAGTTGATAGACCTCAATTAGTTATTAATGATCTCAATAATTTTTTGTTGAGCATCTTTAGCTTCAGGGATTGGCATTACAACAAACGCATGGTTCATTTTTGGATAAACAAATGTTTTGTTCTCAATTCCTTGCTCTGTTAGTTTTTCATCAAGTTTTATAGCATCTGGATATAAACCTTCGTGTGTTCCAATAAAGTGAGTGATTTTCCCAAGTCCTTTAAAGTTACCGTAGATTGGACTAATTAATGGGTCATCTATGTTCTTATCAGCTGCCCAAATCTTTGTAATCACTTCCATTCCTCCAATAGCCAACATTGGGTCCTTTTTTTCATATTCAGGTATAAGAGGGTTATCAAGTCCCATATCAACACATGCAGATAGCAAAATGATATCTTTTGGTTGAGGTATATTGTTCGTCTTTAAAAGTTGTGCCAAACCAAGTGATATATTTCCGCCTGCCGAATCCCCCATGATGGTCAATTGTTTAGGACTTTCAACGGTTCCAAGGATTTCTTTATATAGGTTTAAGAGTTTTGGGTAGGTGTGCTGATAATTAAAATTAGGTACTTTAGGATAAATAGGAGCAATAATTTTTGCATTTAATGATTGTGCCATTTTATCCATGAACCTCCAATGAAAAATTAAAGGTTGATTAGTCCAGGCACCTCCATGTATATAAAGAATTACTTTTTGTTCTAAAGATTTTTGGTCATTTAATGTGAAAACCTTTATGTCCTCAATTACTTGCTCCTTAATATCACTGGAAAATTTAGCATTCCCTATAACATATGGCTTAATATTTTCAGTTCCCCTTTGTTTTACGAACTGCGAGGTGTTTTCAATAGTGGAAAAACCCTTTTTTGTATTTCGCAAAGTTAGATATTTTTCAAAAAGATAACTTTGTATAGAACGTTTTTTGCTGTAAATTTGTAAACTCATTTATATCCCCTTTCACAAACCCCTTTTTTATTGATCATTCTGTTCAGTTTATGAAATAACGTTAATATTTATTTTTTTCTTAATCAGAAGTTTTTAAGAATTTGAAAGCATGTTTTGAATAGAACGTGGGATTCTAATCTTCTTTTCAAGTTGTTATTCACAACACCCTTTTAAACACTAATCCTAATTTTAATTTACATATATTAACTTATTCAAAACCATTTCAAAATACTACTTCTTGAAGTAACCCCGTTACTTGAATAAGAGAAAAACTAACCCTCATTGCTAATGGATAATAAATTCCCCAGATATTTAAATAACAATTAAGACAATTATCCAACTGAATACGGTAATACCTAATAAAAGACTTCTGATTTTACTTCGTGTTTCTTTAGTACAACTATTTAAGTATCGACGAGTTCCTAATCCAATCGACCAAGCAACTATAAGGATTAAAGACAAAATAATTATAAATTTTGCATTAGGGAATGTATCGTTTAATACAGCTACAACTAAACCATTCAAACCAAAATATAAAAGTAAAGTAAGTGCTAAACCATAACCACATAAAAACCACGTACTATTTTTATTCATCTTGTCCCTCCTATTAAATACAATAAAACTCCATTTCTTTGTTCAACTATACTGCCCCTTTAGTTGAATAAGAAAAAAGAGCTGACTAGGCAGCTCTCTAATCTTTACCACATGCACACGTTAAATAAATAAAAGTAAATAGCTATTAGTAATTAATACTTATACTCTGACGTGCTTAAATTATAACTAACATAGGTTCCGCCAATAAAATCGTGAATTGACCTTTTGTCTTCTCTAAAAATAATCATAAAGATACTCACCACCGCTGATAATCCAAAAGAGACAAAACCAATTAGACCACGTCCAATTACTTCTCTCATAACCATATTTGAAAGTTTGACATTATCACCATCTAATCGTTTTACTTTAATTTTGCACATTCGCTTACCCAAAGAATAACCAATCCATAAGACTGGCAAGATAGTTAAATACAATGTATAAAACAATTGAAAAGTTAAACCAGACGTCCAATTAACATTGTAATCACCTTTTAGGATCATAAAAACAACACCTCCAAGAATGACAATAATGCTAAATTCCACCATAATGGATAATGCTCTCACTATTAGACCAGCAGGGTTTTTCGTCTCCACTTTATTTCCTCCAATCCAATGAAATGTGATTCAATATTTCAATCTCATCTCCTAGCACTATCGTGGAACCTTGACTGTGATTTGAGCTTCTTGATTCAACGTCATATGTGGCAGTACAAATGTTTTCAAAATAATGTCCCCATTACCTTTTGTATCATTAAAGTATAATTTATATTTATTCTTACCAATCGCTTTAGGATAACCTCCATCTGCTATTAAATCATTCCCGTCTGTGTCTTCCACAGATAATTGATTCATTTCAAAATTCGAACCAAAGGGGAATGAACTTGTTGATTCAAAGTAAAGGGCATACCGACCATTTTCTTCTTCGATTTTTGTCACCACAATGTCGCCCATTTCACCTTGTGAAATTGTTAAAGGTAATTGATTTTCTTCTAAAGTAGCTGTAATCTCCTTCCTTTCTATAACTAACGGCATAAAGAATGGACTAATGGTTAGACCAGTTACTTCCTCACTAAGTGGTTCGAATACATATTCGTAAAGCATACTCTCATCATCTCCCGAACCAGACGCATTAATCAYCGGTATAAGTGTTCCTTCTTGGTCTAATAAGTGTAGCTTAAGTACCTGATGTTCATTCATGATTTCTTCAACTGTCCCTTTATATAAAATGTGCAGACTTACAGCTGAATTTGTACTCTCAAATTTTTTCACTTCATAGGAAATGCCATCTAATTCAGCCGTTTGACCTGTGGTTAAATTAATACTATTATTATTTGTTTTTATTACATGTGTTTCAAAATGCCAATCACCTTCTGTCTTCCCAATTTGATGTATGGCAACGGATAAGTCAAACTCATTCGGTAAAGGCTTCGTTGGATGAACTTGAATGAGTCCGGAATATTGCCCGTTTGGTAGATACTCCCCTGTCATATTTTCCGAAAAGTTAATTACTTCCCCATTTACTTCAATATGAAGTGGATAAATTTCTTCTGCCTTATCTTGAACGAATGAAAATGCAAGGCGTGAACCATCATATAATACATCCTGAATCGTTAATGAAACCCCATTACTCGTTAATGTTTCATTTAGTGACATTGCATTTTCATCATTGATTGCAACTTGCAAACCTTTATCACCAACTGATGTGAAAATTGAATCGAGTATTGGTACTTTTGCAAGGACACTTGCCATCGTTGGTGAAATAAATCCTGAGCCAATGATTAAACCAAATGCGGCAGCACTTGAAAGCAGTAGCATCATTACTTTTTTAGGCGCAACTTTTTTTTGGCTAGCTCTTAACCCTTCTTCAATCGCTGCATCTAACTTTTGAAAAGGTACTTGAATTGAATCAATTGATTTTTTAATATCCTTGTTCATTCACTTGTCCCCCTTGATAAAACTGTTTTAACTTTTGAATTGCTCTGTGTAAATTCGACTTCACTGTGCCTTCTGGACAGTTTAAGTAATCTGCTATTTGTTGCACTGGTAAATCCCTATAATATCGAAGAATAATGACCGTTTTATATTTTTCTTCTAGCTGTTCGATTGCTTGTAATAAATCCATTTTTTCTTCAATCCGCATGTCGGGAGACTGTTTTTCCACCATTTCTTCTTTGAGTAGGATGATTTTCGATTTTTTTCGCAAAACATCGAGTGCTGTATTGATAAGAATCTTCGTAAGCCATGTATTGAAATACTTTTCTTCTTTTACAGTACTCATATTTACAAAGGCTTTCGTGATTGTCTCTTGAACAATATCTAAAGCATCATTTTCGTTCTTTACATATAAATAAGCCATCTTGTAAAGCTTTTCTTTATCGATTTCAATTAAATGAAGAAATGCTTTTTTGTCGCCTTGCTGAGCCTTTTTAAATAGACTTTGATTAAACACAAAGTACCCTCCATTTCCTTTACAATTGTTAGATGAATGAAATTCCCCTTTCGTTTCAAATTTTCAACATTTTTTTGTAGTCATACAGAAAACGCTTCTACTGCTCGCAGAAACGTGGATAGAATTATGATTAATTTAACTCCTATTCAGCTAACCTGCTCCGTTAGTTCAATAAGAAAAAAGTCTTCACCCCTTAATGGAGTAAAGCACCCGTTGGTTCAACAACTTATCGTTTGTAACTCTATTCTATAGCACCAGTTCTCGACGCTTTATTTTTTTTTATTCTCCAAAAAAGGGAAAAAATAAGGAGAAGAAATCCTACAACAACTCCTATAATTTGGTCTAATAAAAGTTCTTCAGTTCTAAAGTAACGAAGAATAAAAGTTCCACCAAATATTAAAAGAATCATACAAGCCAATTGAATAAGATATGTATTAATTTTCATCAGCTACCCCCTAACCCTCAATAAGTTAACATAAAACCAGAAACAGCTAACCTCAAAGGTTAGCTGCTATTTTTCAACATAAGCACCCGTTACTTCGTATATTGCTATGAACGAAAAGAATCCGGATCAAATGGGTTAAACTTTTTGTTTTTTTGTTTTATCCAATAAATAGAAGGCTATCGCTGCTATGAATAACCCCGTACTTAACCATAAAGCTATTCCATTCCATTTTCCATTAAAAAGGGTGATATTGGTAAGCGTGATGAGATGCATTAAAACAATTAGAATTAATAAACCAGTTGATGTTTTCAAATTACCACTTCCATTCTGTGTACTAATTCATTTCTTACTTAGACTTTTAATTCCAGCATCGAGATAAAAAAAGTAAAAACTCATCCTTTTAAGCTACAAGATTTTTATTAGTTGATTTAAATTACTTCAGTTTAAAAGTTCAGCAAATTTATATAC
>NZ_JBFUIO010000053.1:0-18802 GCF_056401835.1 Paenisporosarcina sp. P4_D4
CTGGGTAGCTATGTGTGGCCGGGATAAGTGCTGAAAGCATCTAAGCATGAAGCCCCCCTCAAGATGAGATTTCCCATTACGCAAGTAAGTAAGATCCCTCAAAGACGATGAGGTAGATAGGTTCGAGGTGGAAGCGCGGTGACGTGTGCAGCTGACGAATACTAATCGATCGAGGACTTAACCAAAATGAATTTGAATGGTTTTCAATGACCCGTTTATCCAGTTTTGAGTGAACAAACACTCAAAAAAGTCTAGTGATAATGGCAAAGAGGTCACACCCGTTCCCATACCGAACACGGAAGTTAAGCTCTTTAGCGCCGATGGTAGTTGGGGGTTTCCCCCTGTGAGAGTAGGACGTCGCTAGGCAAAGTACGAAACCGGTACCTTCCGAGGTATCGGTTTTTTTGTGTTGTATTTTAAGTTTAGTACGAAGGTGTGCGAGAAAGAGGAGGAACAAAGAGTTCGAGGAAACAAAGGGATGAGACTCGGAGCGTATAATATACGCGAGACTCGAAGACCTGCGGTTGACGAAGAAATCTGCCGTTCATCGTCTTTCGCAGCCTAGCACCGATGGTAGTTGGGGGCACCCCCTGTGAGAGTAGGACGTCGCTAGGCAAATAAGAAACCGATACCTTTCGAGGTATCGGTTTTTTTGTGCTGTTTATTAAGTTTAATACGAAGGTGTGCGAGAAAGAGGAGGAACAAAGAGTTCGAGGAAACAAAGGGAAGAGACTCGGAGCGTATAATATACGCGAGACTCGAAGACCTGCGGTTGACGAAGAAATCTGCCGTTCATCGTCTTTCGCAGCCTAGCGCCGATGGTAGTTGGGGGCGCCCCCTATGAGAGCTGATACTTTCCGAGATGTCGGTTTTTTTTGTGTTGTTTTTTAATGGTTTGAACAGGAGCGCAGCGAAAATAGAACTAATAGGGGGTTAAGAGTAATGGAAACCAAATTCTTAAATTAGGATCCATGACGCTGACTCTTCATGAATCTTTTCTGTTGGTGGAAGGTTTATATTATGGGAAGTAGGATTGAACGGGTGAATTGATTCAACAAGTCAACTTACCAGTGAGATGAGTTTGAACGAGAAATACTTCAAACTGAGCGATAAATTATCAATCACATATATAAGAAGAGATATTTTGTTTCAGTGGTGGTCAACTTAACTTGGTGTATGAGATAACAGTGCAATGGCCGTCGGTGATTGTCCATCTTGTTGTATAATAAAGCTATATGAAAAAGTGTGAGGGATTAGATATGAAGGAACGTCCAATAGTAGAAGCGATGCAATGTTTTTATGAAAATCAAAATAGCTCGTTTCATGTTCCTGGACATAAACATGGGGCATTGTCCGAATTGCCGCGTGCTTTTAAAGATGTAATGAGGTTTGATTACACAGAGCTCAGTGGACTTGATGATTATCATCATCCGGAAGAAGTCATCGCGGAGGCACAAGATTTATTGGCAAAAACCTACGGAGCGCAACATAGTTATTTTCTGGTGAATGGCTCTACCGTGGGAAATTTGGCGATGGTGTATGCAACTTGTGGGGTAGGAGATCGAGTACTGGTGCAAAGGAATGCTCACAAGTCGGTATTCCATGCACTTGAGCTGGTAGGTGCACAACCCGTGTTTTTAACACCTCAATGGGATGAGGCTACCTATACGCCATCACACGTCAGCTTTTCTACTGTAGCTGCGGCTATCGACTATTATCCAGATGCAAAAGCAATTATTTTAACTCACCCTACTTATTATGGCGTGACGAATTCTGAAATGATTGAAACCATTCAGTTGGCGCATGAACACGGAATTCCCGTCCTAGTTGACGAAGCACATGGGGCGCATTTTATTGGAAAAGGCAAATTTCCGATGTCCGCAATTGAAATGGGCGCAGATGTGGTTGTACAGTCCGCTCATAAAACACTGCCGGCATTGACCATGGGTTCATTTCTTCATATCAACTCAAATCGAGTGGCAAATGATAGAGTGAATCGCTATTTGCGTATGCTTCAATCCAGCAGTCCCTCGTATCTATTACTCGCATCCTTGGATGATGCCCGACATTATATCGGAACGTATGCGCATGAAGATCATCAGCTGTTTATCAAGTCACGAAATCAGTTCGTGGATGGGTTAAAGACGATTCCTTGTCTTGAAGTTATTGAAGTTGATGATCCACTGAAGTTACTTTTACGGGTATCCCATTTGACTGGCTTCAGCTTGCAAAAACAATTGGAGCACCAGGGAATCTATGTAGAACTAGCGGACCCCGAGCAAGTTTTAATGATCTTGCCTTTATTAAAAGCTAGACATCACTTCCCGTTTGCAGAAATACGAAGGAAGATAAAATCTGCTGTTGAAAAATGTTCTAAACAGCAAAGAGATAAAGTGGAAATTGATTATTCGCATGATATAGAAGCGCTATCAACTTTAGCCGTTTCATATAAAGAGTTACAGACGGCAGAAAATGAATGGATTTCATTTACGAAAACTACCGGACGAATCTGTACGGGAATGGTTATTCCGTATCCACCCGGTATTCCTTTGTTTGTTCGTGGGGAGAAAATTACAACTAATAAATTGAAAATGCTTGCAGATTATTTAGCGAGTGGTGCAACGATTCAAGGTGAGCATGATTTGAGCCGAAAACAGTTGCTTGTCTTGAAGGAGGAAAAAGAATGAACAACCAAGGATTTTTTATTACAATTGAGGGACCAGAAGGTGCAGGAAAAACAACTGTGATGGGTGATGTTGTTGCACAATTAACGAATGAGGGATACGAGATTGTATCAACACGTGAGCCGGGTGGTATCCGCATATCAGAACATATACGTGAAGTCATATTAAATAACGATTACACGGAGATGGATGGCCGTACAGAAGCACTATTGTATGCCGCGGCGAGAAGACAACACTTGGTGGAAAAAATCACGCCTGCATTAAATGAAAATAAAATCGTTTTATGTGATCGATTTATTGATGCATCTCTTGCTTACCAAGGTCACGCCCGCGGGTTGGGAATTGACGAAGTACTTTCCATCAATGAGTTTGCAATTGGCAAGTTAATGCCCAACCTAACATTATTGTTTGATTTGGAACCTTCATTGGGTCTAAAAAGGATTGCAAAGCATGATGAAAGGGAAAAGAATAGACTAGACGCTGAAAATTTGGCATTTCATGAAGCAGTAAGAGAAGGTTACCAGGAAGTCATCAAACGATATCCAGAACGAATACATGTGGTGGATGCTTCCAAATCACAGGAAGAAGTAACGGAATACGTACTGAATGTTCTGAAAAATTATCTTGCTTCACGTATGAAATGAATAAACTTTTCATGTTATAATAGTAGGAAGAACTTCTGGAAAAGGGGCCGAGTTGATGAAGCTTATAGTGGCTGTGGTGCAAGATCAAGATAGTAACCGTTTATCAAACGCACTTACGAAAGGTGACTTTCGTGCAACCAAATTAGCAAGTACTGGTGGTTTTTTACGATCAGGAAATACGACGTTTTTAATCGGTACCGATGACGAATTAATTCCGAAAGCACTTGATTTAATCCGTGATAATTGTCGTTCTCGTGAGCAGATGGTTGCTCCGGTATCGCCAATGGGCGGTAATGCTGACTCATACATTCCTTATCCAGTAGAAGTTGAAGTGGGTGGCGCAACAGTATTTGTGCTTCCGATTGAACAGTTCCATCATTTTTAAATTTTAGTACTGCATTTATGAATCAATTTTATTTAGCTACACACGAAAAATCCCGTGTTTTCCGGATGTCCGGAGCACGGGTTTTTTCAAAAAGAAAGGGTGAGCAACTTCATGGATGCAAACCAAAAAGATGTCATACAGTTACAGCCAGTTGTAATGAAACAACTCCAAACGGTTTTTCAGAAAAATCGTGTTGCTCATGCATATCTTTTTGAAGGAGCAAAAGGAACTGGCAAAGTAGCGGTCATGCGCGCTTTTGTGAAATTATTATTATGTGAACAACCCGTACAAAATGTTTCATGTGAAACGTGCCGAGGGTGCAGAAGATTTGAATCTGGCAACCATCCTAACTTTATTCAAATTGAGCCGGATGGACAAGATATCAAAAAAGATCAAATGCTCCAGTTGATATATGAGATGAATAAAACAGGCCTTGAAGCTGGCCGTAAAATATACGTGCTCCACAGGGCAGATCGCTTAAACGCATCTGCTGCGAATACATTGCTCAAATTTTTAGAAGAACCTGAAGGTCTAATTACAGCGATTTTGTTAACGGAAAAACCACATGCGATTTTACCGACAATTCGATCGCGTAGTCAAATTATTTCTTTCCCTGCTATTCCTTATGAAGAACGGGTGAAAGTACTGATAGATCAAGGCTTGACTGCGTCTATGGCGGCAACAGTTTCCATGTTGACGAATGATTTGGAAGAATCTTTACAATTGGCAAAAGATGAGCAGTTTGCACAGGTTCGAAAAACAGTGTTAAGATTAGTAGAGGCAGTCGAATCTAATGTACATGAAGCGATGTTGACCGTACATGAAGATTGGTTACCTTTGTTAAAAGAAAAAGAAGAAACAGAACAGGCATTGGATTTGCTTTTATTCGCATACCGCGATTTAGTATCAGTCAAGGCCAAAAGTGATTCAGCCTACGCGTATCCAGATTTTTTGCCCTTTTATCAACAACGTGCCCTTCATACTACGTATGAGCACTTGTCCAATAAAATAGAGGCCATATTAAAAGCGAAGCAACAACTGCATCGCAATATGAATCGGACGCTGTTAATGGAACAGTTAATGCTGAATCTTCAGGAGGGGTTTTCGTTTGTATAACGTGGTAGGTGTCCGCTTTAAGAAAGCGGGTAAAATATATTATTTTGATCCAGCTGATTTTCCTTTAGAGAAAGATCAGTATGTTATAGTTGAGACAGCTAGAGGGGTAGAATACGGGAAGGTCGTCGTTCCTGTAAAGCAAGTTGAAGAACACGATGTGGTTTTGCCACTTAAGCAAGTTGTACGTCCGGCTGATGAGCGTGATCGCCATCAAGTGGAAGAGAACCAACTTGAATCGCAACAGGCATTTGAGCTTGGAACAGAGAAGATTGTTGAACACACACTTGATATGAAGCTGGTCGATGTAGAGTATACATTTGATCGAAATAAAATCATTTTTTATTTCACGGCTGAAGGTCGAGTGGACTTCCGTGATTTGGTGAAAGATTTAGCTTCTGTTTTCAGAACTCGAATCGAGTTACGTCAAATCGGGGTTCGAGACGAAGCAAAAATGCTTGGTGGAATCGGACCATGTGGTCGTATGTTGTGCTGTTCTACATTTTTAGGTGATTTTGAACCTGTTTCAATCAAAATGGCCAAAGATCAAAACCTTTCTCTAAACCCATCAAAAATTTCGGGTTTATGTGGTCGATTGATGTGCTGTTTGAAATACGAAAATGATGAGTATGAAACAGCAAAAGAGTTAATGCCCGATATGGGTGCGCGAATTTCCACACCAGATGGCAAAGGAAAAGTCGTCGGAATTAATTTGCTGGAACGCGTGATGCAAGTTGAATTAGCTGAGCAACAACGTGTGCTTGACTATACATTAGAAGAAATTCAACAATATGCAGAAAACCAAGTGTAATGGACTGAACAACGAGGTGATGTACGTGAAAGATCGTAATTTTTTGGATACGGTCATGGAGTTTGAACAGCAACTGGAATCTTTGCAAGGGCAGTTCCATGCACTTAAAGAGTTCGTGGCATTGATGATGGAAGAACATCAGTCTTTGCAGCAAGAAAACTTCCTTCTTCGAACGCGACTGGATGAAATTCATGCAGCGGAAGAAGAAGTCCTGAAGCAGAACGAACTAAATGCAAAAAAATTAAGCCGGCTTGATATTGGAGAAGGTTACGATAACTTGGCACGATTATATCAAGAAGGATTCCATGTGTGTCATGTGCACTTTGGAAGCTCACGTAAAGGTGAAGATTGTTTATTTTGCCTTTCTTTTTTAAATAAACAAAACGGGTGATGAAAGACTGATTCCACTTATTCAAGTGGATGTCGGTCTTTTGTTATGTCGGAGGGTTAACCAATGGAAATCGACTTACAAGATGATGAAAGACTAGACTATTTGCTTGCAGAAGAACTACGGATTATTCAGAGTCCGTCCGTTTTTTCATTTTCACTCGATGCGGTCCTGCTTGCAAAATTTACGTATGTACCGATTAAACAAGGGTCTATCGTCGATTTGTGTTCAGGAAACGGCGTCATTCCTTTATTTTTAAGTGCACGGACGAAAGCCAAGATAACAGGTGTAGAATTACAGGAACGATTGGCTGATATGGCCAAGAGAAGCGTTAGTTATAATCAATTGAATGAACAAATTACTATTGTTGAAGGGGATGTAAAAACGATTCCAAAAGAGTTAGGAATTGAAAAGTATGATGTGGTGACGTGCAATCCTCCATATTTTCCTGCCCATGAAGCAAGTAATAAAAACTTGAAAGAGCATTTAGCGATAGCCCGTCATGAACTTTATTTAACGTTAGACGAAGCGGTTCAATCTGCAAGTCAGCTGTTAAAACAAGGTGGAAAAGCGGCATTTGTACATCGACCTGGCAGATTGTTGGACATTGTTACTGCGATGAGAGCCAATCGACTGGAGCCGAAACGCATTCGCTTTGTTTATCCGAAAGAAGGCAAAGAAGCGAATACCTTGTTAATAGAAGGAATCAAAGATGGAAAACCTGATTTAAAAATTCTTCCCCCTTTATATGTGTACGATGAAAAAGGTGTATATACAGAAGAAGTGCGTGAGATGCTTTATGGAAAGAACTAATGAGCATGTTTTTTATGTATTGGAATGTGCTGACGGTTCCTATTATGCCGGCTATACCAACGATTTAACAAAACGTGTAAATGTTCATAATAGCGGCAAAGGAGCCAAGTATACCCGAGCAAGACGACCGGTCTCTTGTATTTATCAGGAAGTATTCGAAACGAAACAACTGGCGATGAAAGCGGAGTATGCATTTAAACAATTAAAGAAAAGTGACAAAATAGATTATATGGCAAATGGGATGAGAGGTGAACAGTAATGCACGCACAAAAGAGTTTTTCAGGACAATCTTCTACTGGTATTTTATATTTGGTGGCGACACCTATTGGAAACTTGGAGGATATGACCGTTCGTGCGATTCGAATGATGAAAGAAGCGGATTATATTGCTGCGGAAGATACACGTAATACGAAAAAACTGTGTAACTACTTTGAAATTGATACACCGCTTATCAGCTACCATGAACATAACTTGGAATATGGTGGGGACAAGCTTTTAGAGCTTCTGCGAAAAGGAAAGAATATTGCACTTGTCAGTGATGCCGGCTTACCGTGCATTTCAGATCCGGGAGCAGATATTGTGGCAAAGGCAGTAGCGGAGAATTTATCCGTGGTGCCAATTCCTGGTGCGAATGCTGCATTGAGTGCGTTAATATCATCTGGACTTTCCACTTTGTCATTTACTTTTTATGGTTTCCTTCCGAGGCAAAAGAAAGATCGGAAAGCTGCGCTTGAAGACCTTCAATATCACAAAGAAACGATGCTTTTTTATGAAGCTCCACATCGATTAAAGGAAACACTAAGAGATGCTCAACAAATACTGGGATCTTCGCGAAAAGTGGTCTTGGCTCGAGAAGTTACGAAGAAGTTCGAAGAGTTTGTAAGAGGAACTTTAGAAGAAGCAGTGGCTTGGGTAGAGAGTGAAGACGTGCGTGGAGAATTTGTATTGGTTATCGATGGTTCTAAAGAAGAAAATCCTGAAAAAATGGAAAAATGGTGGTTGAATTTATCCATAACTGAGCATGTTAACCATGTAATGGATAATCAAATGCTTTCTTCAAAAGAAGCCATTAAAGTCGTGGCCAAGGAAAGAGATTTACCAAAGCGGGATGTTTATCAGCAGTATCATATTGAAGCATAAAAAATCCGGAGTGACGTATTGTCGCTCCGGATTTTGAAATTATTTAGTAAGATTAGATTGAATTTCTTTTACCAATAAGTCTGCGCCTTCTGGGCTCAAGATCAGTTTTCCGCCTACTAAACGTAGGTTGTCATCTGATACTTCACCAGTAACAGCACATGTCATGTTTGGTAAATATTTTTTCAAGATGATTTTATCGTCATCCACGTAAATTTCCAATGCGTCTTTTTCAGCAATGCCTAATGTACGGCGAAGCTCTATTGGAATAACTACGCGTCCTAATTCATCAACTTTACGAACGATACCTGTAGATTTCATGAAAAGTACTCCTCCCGAATTATAAAAGTAATTCGTCAAATTTCGACATTTCTTTCTTGTCTGTTATTTATCATACCAACTCCTCCCAAATTCGTCAATAACTATTACTCCCAATTCAAAGTAATAATTGTTAAAAATATGATATTATATAGTTATAATATAATATTTTTGACACAAAATATTTGTTAGTGTCAAGAATATGGCAATAATAGAAAAAAACTGAATTAAAAATGAATGTAATTATTATTCGACAATTTCCGTCAATCTTACAGCATTGAAACAATTCAGGTACTCAGATAGAATAGTATTACTACTTTATGGGCACGAAAGGGCGAATTTAAGTGAACAGTAAAAAAAATTCTTTTTATATTACGACTCCAATTTATTACCCAAGTGGCAAATTCCACATTGGAACTGCATATACAACGGTGGCTTCCGATGCGATGGCTCGCTACAAGCGTTTACGTGGCTTTGATGTTCATTTTTTAACAGGCATGGATGAGCATGGTCAAAAGATTCAGGAGAAAGCGCAAGAAGCTGGAAAAGATCCACAATCATATGTCGATGAAATTGCGGAAGCTTCCAAACAGGTTTGGGACTTGATGCACATTTCCAATGACGATTTTATTCGTACGACTGAACAGCGTCATAAAGATGGCGTTGAAAAGATTTTTCAGTTATTCCTTGATAACGGCGATATTTACAAAGGTGAGTATGAAGGATGGTATTGCACGCCTTGTGAATCTTTCTTTACTGAATCACAATTGGAAAATGGAAACTGTCCGGACTGTGGACGTCCAGTGAAAAAAGTCAAAGAAGAATCATATTTCTTCAATATGAAAAAATATGCTGACCGCTTGCTGAACTATTATGAAAATAATGTGGAATTTATTGAACCTGAGTCCAGAAAAAACGAAATGATTAATAACTTCATCAAACCAGGATTGGAAAATTTATCTGTGTCCCGAACTTCATTTGATTGGGGAATCCGAGTACCTGGAGATGCAAAACATGTCATTTATGTATGGGTAGATGCTTTATCAAACTACATTACAGCTCTCGGGTATAAGTCGGATGATGAATCATTATTTAATAAGTTCTGGCCTGCTGATGTACATGTGGTCGGTAAGGACATTGTGAGATTCCATACAATTTACTGGCCGATTTTCTTGATGGCTTTGGATTTACCGTTACCTAAAAAAGTATTTGCACATGGCTTTATCATGATGAAAGACGGGAAAATGTCGAAGTCAAAAGGCAATGTTGTCACACCGGAACTTTTAGTGAACCGTTATGGATTAGATGCTACTCGTTATTTCTTATTACGTGAGTTACCATTCGGTGCTGATGGTGTCTTTTCACCGGAATCTTTTGTGGAACGTACGAACTATGACTTGGCAAACGACTTAGGAAACTTACTTAATCGTACTGTTTCCATGATGAATAAATATTTTGATGGTGTGATTCCAACAGAAGGAAATGAACCAACAGAATTTGATGCTACTTTACAAGAGCATGCAAAAGAAGTGAAAGAAAAATATGAAGCAAGTATGGAGAAGATGCAGTTCAGTATCGTGTTAAGCGATTTGTGGTCTCTTGTTTCTCGTACGAATAAATATATTGATGAAACACAACCATGGGTATTGGCTAAAGAAGAATCGGATAAACCAAAACTGGCTTCAGTTATGTGGAATTTGGCTGAAAGTCTTCGTAAAATAGCCGTTTACTTACAACCTTTCATGACAAATGCGCCAAAACAAATTGCTGAGCAACTAGGGTTATCTGCAGATGTATTGACATGGGATTCACTTGAAAACACATCAAGCATTGCAACTGGCACTAAAGTGATTGAAAAAGGCGTACCGATTTTCCCAAGGTTAGAAGTGGAAACAGAAATTACGTATATTCAAGAACAAATGCGTGGTCCTGTAAAAGCGGAAGAACCTGAAGTGGTAAAAGAAGAAGTGGCAGAAGTGCCAGAAATCACAATTGATGAATTTTTGAATGTAGATTTACGAGTGGCCACTGTCACAGCTTGTGAAGCAATTCCTAAAGCGGATAAATTATTGAAGCTGCAAGTAGATTTGGGATACGAACAACGTCAGGTTGTATCGGGCATTGCCAAAAGTTACAAGCCTGAAGAATTAGTCGGGCAGAAAGTCATTGTTGTAGCCAACTTAAAACCAGTCAAGCTGCGCGGAGAATTATCGCAAGGAATGATTCTTGCTGGAGAAAAAGACGGTTATTTAACATTGGCAACCGTAGATGAAAAGCTTGAAAATGGTGCGAAAGTAAAATAAAAGAGAATCCCTATAGCCTGTCCAGCATTTGCTGAGCAGGCTTTTTCCTTGTCACTATGAAACGGAACGTGCTATTCTTTGGAAAGTTTAGGTCGTTGGAATCAATGGAAATAAAATACAACTAATTATAATTGCCATTTTCAGGTTATTTAGTCCTGATTGTTATGAAGAACACATGGTTCTGTCGTCAATTTGTTACAAGACAGAGATGTAGGAAATACTTATTAATTCTAAAATAGAAACAGTGAGGCGATTAATCATGTACATAGACACACATGTCCATTTAAATGCAGATCAATACGATGAAGATTTACAACAAGTCATTGAACGGGCACTAGAAGCAAAGGTAAACCACATGGTTGTCATTGGTTTTGACCGTAAAACGATTAAGCGAGCGATTTCGCTAGCGGAACAATATGATTTTATTTATGCAGTTGTTGGCTGGCACCCGGTAGATGCTATTGATTGTACAGATGAAGACTTGCAATGGATTGAGGAATTAGCGGCTCATCCAAAAGTTGTGGCTATTGGTGAGACTGGTTTGGATTACCATTGGGATAAGTCTCCGCATGATGTGCAACAAGAGTTGTTTAGAAAGCAAATTCGTTTGGCACAAAAAGTGAATTTGCCGATTGTCATCCACAACCGTGATGCTACCGAAGATGTCATCCGCATTTTACAGGAAGAACAGGCTGAAAAAACCGGAGGAGTAATGCATTGTTATGGTGGCAGTGTTGAAACCGCTAAAATCTGCATTGATTTAAATTTCATGATTTCCCTTGGGGGTCCCGTGACTTTCAAAAATGCGAAGAAGCCGAAAGAAGTAGCTGCCGAAATTCCTTTGGAGTATTTAATGATTGAAACAGATGCTCCTTACTTGGCACCTCATCCACATAGAGGAAAACGCAATGAACCGGCACTCGTAACACTTGTAGCAGAAGAAATCGCTCGTTTGAAAGATGTTTCAATTGATGAAGTGGCAAGAGCCACGACTGAAAATGCCATAAAATTTTACAAACTACCTGTATAAAAACTGGAACCGTCTCCAATACTTGGACAAAGGAGGAGCTTTCAACCAGAATAGTTTGACTAATTTAGAATGGTTGACAGGCATTTTTGAAATCTATATAATCACACGAGTGATAAGGAGGCGTTTTTCATGTCAAATAATTCCATGAAAAACCTGTTCACCAAAGCATTGAGGAGTAAACAAATAGGAATAGCAGCAATCGCAGTTATCTTAATTGTTTCAGTAATATCAGCCGTTCTTTTCATAGGAACGAAACAAACTGTCGCTTTGACGGTTAATGGTAAACAACAAGAAGTTAACACCCATGCAGATACAGTTGGAGACTTATTAAATGAACAAAACATAAAAGTTTCCGACGCTGATTTAGTGTCACCCTCATTGAACACGAAGATAGAAGAAGGACTTTCTATTAAGTGGGAGCAGGCAAAAAAAATTACGATTACAGTTGATGGGAAAAAACAAACCATCCAAACAACTGCTAATCAAGTTAGTGAAGTTTTAGCAGAAGCAAAGATTGAAGTTTCTGAGCAAGATAAGTTAACACCTGGGCTTGATGCCAAGGTCGGACCCGATACAAACATTGCGATTGAAAAAGCGTTCCAAGTAACGCTCGTAGATGGTGTCAATGAAATGAAGGTTTGGTCCACTTCGACTACGGTCGCTGACTTTTTAAAACAACAAGAGATTCAAATGAATGAATTTGATCGTGTCGAACAAAGAATGGATGAACTAGTGATTCCAAACGATGTTATACAAGTCGTTCGCGTAGAAAAAGTCACCGATGTAGTGGAAGCAGCAACGAATTTCGCTGTGGAAACACGTAAAGATAAGAACCTGTTAAAAGGTAAAGAAAAAGTTGTACAAGAAGGTAAAAAAGGATCCGTTAAACAAACTTATGAAATAATTTCTGAAAACGGGAAACCGGTCGCCCGTATTCTAAAAGGCGAAGAAGTAGTTAGTGATCCAGCCAAGAAAGTCGTGGCTATTGGAACGAAGATTGTTACGGCAAGCGTTTCACGTGGTGCCTCTAGTTCATCAGAACCTAATGGCAAAGAATTTTATGTCTCTGCGACAGCGTATACAGCTTACTGTAATGGCTGTTCTGGAATTACTGCTACAGGTATCGATTTGCGTTCAAACCCTAACTTAAAAGTAATAGCGGTAGATCCAAGTGTTATTGCATTGGGTTCCAAGGTTTGGGTAGAAGGCTATGGTTATGCAGTGGCTGGTGATACTGGTGGAGCGATCAAAGGAATGAAAATTGACTTGTTCATGCCAACAACAGATCAGGCATTTGGATTTGGGCGAAAACAGGTTCGGATTAAAGTATTGGACTAATTTAAATCCAGCTTTCCCATGTATTTTGGGAAAGCTTTTTCTCGTTTAGAGATAACAGAATGAAATTTGCCTCTTGTCGTTAGTGTCGGACTATCTTGGCCTGCTACGCTTTTCTATGTACATTGAATGCGTGCGCAAGTAAAATAGGCAAAGAAGCAGTTGGAAATGAGGCAGTGAATCGTGTTTATTGAAGAAGTAATAGTGGTGGAAGGCAAAGATGATACAACCGCTATTAAGCGTGCTGTGAGAGCGGATACCATCGAAACGAACGGATCTGCCATTTCACCAGAAACCATTCAGCGTATTCAGCATGCGCAAAATAAAAGAGGAGTCATTGTTTTTACAGATCCAGACTACCCCGGTAGACGTATTCGTGCCATTATTGAAGAACAGGTACAGGGTGTAAAGCATGCGTTTTTACCGAAAGAGAAAACCATTGCAAAAAATGGTAAAGGTCTTGGCATAGAGCATGCAGCGGATGAAGATATACGTCAAGCACTATTAAATGTATATACACCTAGAAATACGTTGAACGAAATAAAAGAAATTCCACTTCATCAATTGATGGAAGCCCGATTAATTGGGCATCCTAGTGCTAAAGTGCGTCGCGATAGACTTGGCGAACTTTTGCAGATTGGTTATACGAATGGAAAACAACTACAAAAAAGATTATCAATGTTCCAAATTGAAAGCGAGCAGTTAAAAAAAGCTTTAGCACAATTGGATCAGGAGGGCATACATGAGTAAAGATATTGCAACCCCAAAACGTACACAAGAAATATTAAAAAAATATGGATTTTCCTTTAAAAAGAGTTTAGGTCAAAATTTTTTAATCGATCCGAACGTACTTCATAATATTGTCAGTCATGCAAAGCTGACAAAAGATTCTGCTGCTATTGAAATCGGTCCTGGAATAGGTGCGTTGACAGAGCATTTAGCGCGTAATGCGGGACAAGTGGTTGCATTTGAAATCGATCAACGACTATTACCGGTGTTGGAAGATACGCTTTCTCCGTACGATAACGTAGAAATCGTCCATTCGGATATTTTAAAAGCCAACGTGGCAGAAGTGATGCAGGAAAAACTGGCAGGATACAAGGATGTTATGGTCGTAGCAAACTTACCTTATTATGTAACAACACCTATCTTGATTAAATTATTAATGGAAAAACTGCCGATTCGCGGAATGGTTGTCATGATGCAAAAAGAAGTGGCGGATCGCATCACAGCTTCTCCGAGCACGAAAGCATATGGATCATTGTCGATTGCCATTCAGTATTATATGAAGGCTGAAATTGCCATGACCGTTCCGAAAACAGTATTTATCCCACAACCTAATGTCGATTCAGCTGTCATTAAATTAACTAGACACGAGACGGCACCGGTACATGTTCAGGATGAAGATTTCTTATTCACGGTTTCGCGTTCTTCTTTTGCCCAACGCAGAAAAACCATTCTAAACAATTTGCAGTCACAACTTCCACATGGGAAAGAAAAGAAAGATTTGATTTTAGCTGCACTCGAAGGTGCGAACATAGATCCAACCCGTCGTGGGGAAACATTAACCATTCAAGAGTTCGGGAAATTGGCAGATTTATTGCTTCCAGATTTCAAGGAAACACTGACTTTATAACAAACTCAGCACACTTATTTTAAAAAAAGACAGCTGGATTATACGAAACTTATTGACAAGTGCTTTTGTTCATTGTTAAAATAATAAATTTGGTTGACAAATATTTTTTGATATGGTATGCTTGTTACTAAGTGAGGTGTAAGCGAAATGCCAAAAACTTTAGCTGATATTAAGAAGTCTTTAGATTGTCATTTAGGTAAACGTTTGCAATTAAAAGCAAACGGTGGTCGCAAGAAAACGATTGAACGAGCAGGCGTTTTACGTGAAACGTATCATGCAGTGTTCGTAGTGGATCTTGATCAGGACGAGAACGCTTTCGAGCGTGTGTCTTACAGCTACACAGATATTTTAACTGAAGCAGTAGAAATTACAATTGTTGACGGAATGCAAGAACTTGTAGTCGTCAAATAATCTTTCGCACTTATGTACTTATTTTTTATCAAAACACTCTTGGGTTATATTCCATGAGTGTTTTTTTGTTTTCAGTGCATACTACATTTGTCAGTCCTCAAGAGGAGGAAAAACATGCCACGTAATCGTGTAATGTCAGATCGTCTAAAAGAGGAAATTGCGAAAGAACTTGGATTTTACAATGTCGTTGAGCGTGACGGTTGGGGAGGCATAACTTCTCGGAATGCTGGTAATATGGTAAAGCGAGCTGTTGAAATGGCACAGACCGGATTAATGAACGGGCAAAATCGCTACAAGAAGTAAGTCGCAATGATAATTTCTAATGGGACTGACAAAGGCGGAGCAATCCGCCTTTTTTTCGAATAAAAAGTCAAGCTGATATCTTTTCGAGGCCTCCTTTCCTAAATCACTAGCTGTGGTAAAATAGGGAACAGCAATGAACAGATGAAGGAGGCATAGCCATGCTTTATGTGAAAGCTCCTGCAAAAATTAATTTAACCCTGGATGTCCTACAAAAACGTCCGGATGGCTATCATGAAGTAGAAATGATTATGACAACGGTTGATTTGGCAGATCGTATTGGATTAGAACCGAGAATTGATGGTCAGATTCGTATAATTTCAGCTGACCGATATGTGCCGGATGATCACAGAAACTTAGCCTATCAAGCTGCTAAGTTATTAAAAGATACATATAAGATACAAGAAGGCGTATCGATTACTTTAGAGAAAAAAATACCTGTTGCTGCTGGTCTGGCAGGAGGAAGCAGTGATGCGGCCGCTACTTTAAAGGGATTGAATGAATTATGGGATTTGAAGTTGACTGCTGATCAATTAGCCGAACACGGGGCTAAAATTGGTTCGGATGTTTCGTTCTGTGTTTATGGAGGAACGGCATTGGCCACTGGTAGAGGAGAACAGATTCAGGAATTGCCGGCCCCGCCAAACTGCTGGATTATATTAGCTAAACCTTCGATAGGTGTATCGACGGCAGATGTCTACGGAAGTCTGAAAGTTAATGAAGTGGCCCATCCCAATACAAAAGAAATGATTCGTGCAATTCGTGAGAAAGATTATGTATTAATGTGTAATACTATGGGAAATGCATTGGAATCAGTTACGTTAAAAATGCATCCAGAGGTCTCCATGATCAAAGAACACATGATGAAATTTGGAGCAGATGCGGTATTAATGAGTGGTAGTGGTCCAACAGTATTTGGCGTAGTTCAACACGAGTCCAGAGTGAATAGAATCTATAATGGTTTAAGAGGCTTTTGTGACGAAGTGTATGCAGTCAGATTGTTGGGAGAGCGAGATGCACTTGCCTAAAACCGTATATTTGTTTAAACTTACGTATAAATCATTCGTGTTTAGGAGTGTGGCCAATGAAGTGGAAACGCAGTGAGCGACTCGTTGATATGACTCATTATTTGTTAGACCATCCCCAACAGTTAATTCCATTAACATTGTTTGCGGATATGTACCAATCTGCTAAATCTTCAATAAGTGAAGATTTGACCATTGTGAAAGAAACGTTCGAAGAAAAAGGCATCGGCTTGTTAATGACAGTCCCAGGGGCCGCTGGCGGGGTTAAGTATATTCCAAGTATGCGTGATGAGGCGGTTCGTGAAGTCATTAAAGACTTTATGGACGAGCTTGGTCACTCAGACCGTTTGTTACCTGGTGGGTATTTATTTATGACGGATTTACTTGGAAATCCTGAACTGATGAATCGTGTAGGAAAAGTATTTGCTTCAGCGTTTGCCAAACAACCAATCGATGTCATTATGACCGTGGCGACAAAAGGGATTCCGATTGCTCATGCCATTGCTCGTCATTTAAATGTACCTGTTGTGGTCGTACGTCGAGATAGCAAAGTTACGGAAGGTTCTACTGTCAGCATTAACTATGTTTCTGGATCTTCACGTCGTATCCAGACGATGGTGTTGTCAAAACGCAGTATGAAGAGTGGACAACGCGTTCTTATTACGGACGACTTCATGAAAGTCGGCGGTACAATGAATGGCATGAAAAACTTACTTGAAGAATTCAATTGCCAATTAGCAGGTGTTGCCGTATTAGTTGAAGCGGAGCACGCCGACGAACAGTTAATTGAAAATTATTTATCACTTGTAAAACTGCATGAAGTAAATGAAAAAGATCGTACGATTGCTTTAACAGAAGGTAATTATTTTTCGAAAGGTGGAAATGAATAATGAAAGCAGTATCGACAACTAAAGCACCAGCAGCAATAGGACCATACGTTCAAGGAATGATTGTAAACGGCATGTTTTATAGTTCGGGCCAAATTCCATTGACAGCTGAAGGGAATATGGTGGAAGGCTCAATTACAGAACAAACTCACCAAGTTTTCGCAAATTTAAAAGCTGTACTTGAAGAAGCGGGATCATCTTTACAACAAGTGGTGAAGACAACTGTCTTCATTAAGAATATGAATGACTTTGTTGTATTCAACGAAATATATGGTCAGCATTTTGGTGAACATAAACCCGCACGTTCCACTGTTGAAGTGGCACGTTTGCCGAAAGATGCACAAGTGGAAATAGAGGTTATCGCGTTAATTTCATAAGATATTTTCGAGCCATAGAGATATTTTCTATGGTTCTTTTATTGCCCTCTTAAATATTTTAAAAATTCAATTAAAAAAGAAGGGAAAATATGATAAATGTAGAATATAGTTGTCAGAGACTGTAAGGCAACTAAGAAGAAAGGTGGTGAGACAATGGAAGTAACTGATGTAAGATTACGTCGAGTACAAACCGATGGCCGCATGCGTGCCATTGCTTCCATCACACTAGACAGCGAGTTTGTCGTTCATGATATTCGTGTCATTGACGGTAATACAGGGCTATTTGTGGCCATGCCAAGTAAACGGACACCAGATGGAGAATTTCGAGATATTGCACACCCGATTAATTCTGGGACACGTACAAAAATTCAAGAAGCTGTATTGAACGCTTACGAGGAGTCTAGCGAAGAAGACATGATTCCCTATGAAGAAGCAGGAGCTTAATAGATTAGATTAAGAGACTTGTCATGTCGTATGATAGGTTTCTTTTTTTGTAATAACATTAATCAATCTCTCTTTTGATGACGGCGTCCATGCTATTGCTCTGACGATGTCATCTAGTATTTTGATTTCAAATGGATTGGCCATCAAGGTAATAGGAGACTAAACTTCCTCTCTAAATTCTCTATGTACGTCATGCAAAATGTGAAAGAGAAGTGAAATAGCAAGAAAAGGACTTCCACCTTAGGGTGAGAAGTCCTTTCAGACTGTAGACAAACAAAAAATGAGTGAATATAACTGTATACTATTGAAAAAGAGCCTATGCAAGAAAATGTTGATYTCCATTGCGGCGGACGCGTTTCGCGGGCACGGCTTCAGTCTCCTCGTCACTAGAAAAACCGGTGCTCCTGTTTCTGCATCGCTCTGCTAGCTTCGAAACATGAAAGTRCGTTGCATCGCTTCGCTAGCTTCGTCGCAAACGAATAGTGCAACTTACATTTGCACTATTCGTTTCCTGCGGGKYCTTCAGCTMGTGCTGTTCCCGCTGAAAAGATTGGGACCAAAGGCAATTTGGTCCTAATCTTTGCGACGAGTAACCGCAGGAGCAGTTGTTTTCCACCGCCTCCACTCCTATCAAAAGAAATTGCTTTTGTAAGCGTGTCTCTGCAAAATATTTAAGTTGGAAGGTGGTTGGCTATTTCTGAAGACTCCTGCGGAAAAACGAAACAAGCTAGACCCCACAGGCTCAGCTGTCATGACAGCTG
>NZ_JBFUIO010000054.1:0-18652 GCF_056401835.1 Paenisporosarcina sp. P4_D4
ACAATTGCTAATCGTGTAATTGAAATCATGCCTGATGGATCAATTTTGGATAAACAATTATCATTTGATGAATTTTTAGAGTGGAAAGAAGCACAAGGAATTAAATCATAATACAGAAAAAAGTGCGAAGGAATTTCTCCTTCGCACTTTTTAATTTGATTTTTTTATAAATCGACCAAGTAATGATCGTGCAGGTAATTTACCGAGCAGTCCATCGCTGGTTTCGGAAATTTTTTTCAAGGCATCCAGTAACTTTTGATCACCAACCCAGTGCTCTTCCAGTATTTCAGGAGAAAATTTATTCAATAGTAAATTTACAACGAACGTGGCCACTATGATGTCATCAATAAATCCACCTGGCCCAATCAAACCTTCAGGTATTACATCAATTGGTGCAATAAAATACAAAATACCACTTCCGATTAAAGCTTTGCTTTTCCCGTCAATGCGTTGATCCAGCATGGATTTAGTGAGCAAATGAAACAAATCAGGTGCAAATAATAAATACGGTGCAAATTTACTCGCACTACCTGAGCGTGTTGCTAAAAATGTGGTCATTTTTTCGCGTAATTTTTCATAAAAGTCCTGTTGTTTTCTTGGTGTCGGCAGTTCATGTTTCAGTTCATATTGTGTCATGATCATTCTCCTTCCATACCAGTTACTATACCAAAAAAACAGAAGGTTGAAACGTTTAGACCCTTTCAAACGTCTACTGTATAAATTACTTAAAGGAGGTCCATGGTATGTCAGCATTCAAATTTTCCATAGTTTTGCTGCTAATGCTCTTATTAAGTGCTTGTAGTGAAAAATCTACAGATGACTCACCTATTGACACCGGTACTCCATCAGAAGAAATTCGAGAAGAAGTTCCTCAGACCGAAGATTCTGCTGAAGAAAAAATCGATCTAAAACGATTTTTTATGAAGGATGGATCTGTTGCAAAATATTTAGGTGACGGCAACGAATATGCCAGTTATCAGGCACGCACTCGATGGCACAATGATGATACAGTATCAATTTATGAGGATAACGGTGGCACAGTCGTAATCCGCACTTATCGAATTACTGAGGATTCGATTCATTTAATTAAAGAGCAGGCTGAGTATTATGAAACATACTCTCCAACCGATGAAGAACTAAAGTCGTTGCCTATCATTTCCACAATTCTTCAAACACCAATTGAAACAGGAAAAACGTTTGATGAATGGACAGTGGTAAGTATTGACCAAACACTTGAAACGCCATACAAAACGTTTGACGATGTCATTGTGTTAGAGAAAACGGACGAAAGTGGTGCGCTCCAACGTAAATATTTTGTGCAAGATTTCGGTGAAATCAAACGGGAATTTATCATGCAGGACAACGATACAGAATTCAGCGTGACTTCTACGCTTGAGTCTGTAGACTGATTCATGCTGAATTTTATATAAGGATTTGTTAAATGTTATGGTTGTTTATCGTACATTTGCGCTTGCCGCACGTTCCGCATGAGCCAACAAATTTGAAAACCACAAACTTGTGGTCTCATTCTTCGAAAGTGCTGATCCTGCGGTATTCGTCGCAAAATGCAATTTTGTGGCAACGCCTTTGTGACCAACATCCTGTTGGCCAGAGGAGGCTTGCTAGTTCGTCCGCGGAAAGGGCACAGATTCCATTTTTTAAGAAATCAACCGTGAAAGTTATCAAAGACATACACAAAAAAGAAGAGGCAATCCGATGTCGGAAGCCTCTTTTACATTGTTAAATTAAACTTTAGTTACATTAGCAGCTTGTGGTCCGCGGTTGCCATCGACAACTTCGAACTCAACTTTTTGGCCTTCATCAAGTGTTTTGAAGCCATCTCCTTGGATTGCTGAGAAATGAACGAACACATCGTTTTCTCCCTCAATTTCAATGAAACCGAAACCTTTTTCTGAATTGAACCATTTTACTGTACCTTGTTTCATGAACAAAACCTCCAAAAAAATAAAGTTAACAATCGTGATTATTTGTTGTAAACCTAAAAAACCACACATTCAACAGTACCAGCAAACGCCAATCACTACTGAAAATATGTGAGTTCAGGTCTCCGGTAAAACAATTTCAATTGTTAAGAATATTATATCACTTGCCCAACATCTGTCAATTTTATTCTTTGTATTTTCATAGCTTTTTATGTCATTTACATTTGTTTAGGAATCCCATTAATGAGCCACAAAACGCCATGATACACTTGTAAATCATCATCACACGCTTCGCAAAATTCCTGTTCGTCTTCTGTCCAGAAAGCCCAACAAGCTCCTTTTTGACTCGCTTCATTTGGATAAGATTTCCTGAGTTTTTCAAGCAGTGAATTCAAAAAAATACTCGCTTCTGCTTCATTCACAAACACCTTTTTTTCAATGATGGTTGCTTCCCAACCTGAGAACATCCACCATGGTTCGTAGCCAGCTTTCATATAGATGATTTCATTCATGATTAATCCATCCTTTTCTTTCAATCCTTAATCTCATTTTAGCAAACGATTTTCTAACGTCTAGTCATTCGCTCGTTTCTCTTTTCACCCTTTCATCTTTCAATAAACCTTATAACAATTCGAAATGATTGATAACTGGATAAAATTAATATAAGTTTAGTCATAACAAGGATGAAACCTTTTGTTGCGCCAACCGTATGTAATAGATAAGAACTCTTAAGGAGGGTTTCAACATGAACGATATAAAATATTTTATAACTCGACAATTTATCGGTTTCCCTATATTTATAGGTAGCTGGATCGCATTTCAGTCAGGACTAAATTTAAACTTCATGCTTTCTGGCTTATTGGCGATTGGAACATATGCTGTCTCCAATCAAGTAATCAAAGTCGTTCAATCAAGGTTGATTGTTTCCAAATATGGTTTAACCTTTGCTGAATATCGACATATCAGAATGCAATTAAAAGAAGCGAAATTTAAACTTAATCAATTAAATGGATACTTCCTGAAAGTTCGCTCCATAAGAGCATTTAAACAACTTTTTGAAATGAATCGTTTGGCGAAGCGTATTTTTCAAATTGTCAAAACCAATCCAAAAAAGTTTTATCAAGTAGAGCCATTTTTCTATGCACATCTGGACACTGCAGTGGAACTCACTTCTAAATATACTTTACTTGTTTCACAGCCAGTTAAAGCAGCAGATGTTCAAATAGCCCTTCATGACACACGGGAAACTTTGCTGGAGCTTAATCAGGTAATGGAACAAGACCTTCGACAAGTGTTGTCTTCCGATATTGAACATTTAAAAATGGAACTAGATTTCGCCAAAATCTCAATGAAGAATCATGCATCACCTTTACTATTGAAAGGAGAAACACCAGATGACCCAAAATCCATCGACTTCTAACCAAACGAAAACTATAGATGATTTACTTCATTCACCTTTTGATATGCAACCTCAAAAGATGGCACAAGATCCTATCAACGAAAAGCTTCCAGTAAAGATTTTGGATCGATTGTCCGAAGAAGAAAAGCAAAAAGCATTGGCTCTTGCTACTCAAATACCTGCAGGAAATTATGAAGCCATTCTCACATATGGAGCGAATGCACAAACGGAATTGTCTTCGTTTTCTCACCAGATGCTGGATCATGTGCAAAAGAAAGATATCGGTCCTGTAGGCGATATTTTGAAAGATCTGATGGACAAGCTCGGGCAATTAAATCCTGAAGAATTATCTAACCAAAAAAAGTCTGGAATTAAACGTTTATTCGGCAAAGTCTCCCGTTCTGTTCAAGAATTAATGACAAAATATCAAAAACTGAGCACTCAAATCGATCGAATCGGCATCCAACTCGAACACTCCAAACGTGGCCTGATTGAAGATGTTCAAATGCTTGATAAATTGTATGACCAAAATAAAGCGTATTTTCAAGCATTGAATATTTATATTGCAGCGGCTGAAATCAAACGGGATGAAATTCTAAATGAAACCATCCCTGCCCTGCGTCAAAAAGCGGAAGCCTCTTCTGACCAAATGGCATATCAAGAAGTCAATGATATGGCTCAATTTTTAGATCGTCTAGAAAAGCGCCTATATGATTTGCAACTTTCTCGTCAAATCACGATTCAAAGCGCTCCGCAGATCCGAATGATTCAACAAACAAATCAGACGTTAGCTGAGAAAATTCAATCATCTGTTATGACGTCCATTCCATTATGGAAAAATCAGATTGCCATTGCTTTGACACTTAACCRTCAAATGAAAGCTGTAGAAGCTCAAAAACAAGTAACCAAAACAACAAATGATTTATTACTGAAAAACTCAGAAATGTTGAAAATCAACAGTCTTGAAACCGCTAAAGAAAACGAACGCGGCATCGTAGAAATTGAGACGTTGAAACAAACGCAGGAAAACTTGCTGCAAACGATTGAAGAAACACTGCGTATTCAAGCTGATGGTCGCGTGAAACGTAAAGCGGCTGAAGTAGAAATTGCACGTATGGAAGAACAATTGAAACAGAGGTTGTTAATCGTCCATCAAGAACAAGAAAACCGTCCTCGCTAATGAGGACGGTTCTTTATTGTGTCACTTTACTACGAGATATAACATTCGTCGTAACAGTCTTAATGTCTGTGTTGTGAACTCATCGACATTTCTGGCAGTTGCAGTTCTTGGCCCGAACATCATTTGAAATAATTGCATTTGTTCTTCCACAGGTTGCTCTGCACTTAAATACAAATGAAGCATATGAATCCCTTTTTTCTCGATTTCAATGACTGCTTCTGCTGTATCGACTATACCATTTGCGGCGTATCCATAAGCCGAAGGTTCTCCATCGGAAAAAAGCAAAAGAAATTTATGCTTCTCAGGGCGTTTCTGAAGTCTTTCCGCCATCCAGCGAATAGCCAAACCATCCCGATTATCTTCGTGCGCTTCAAGCGATAGAATTTCAGCTGCATGGTCCTTCAAACCGTCCTCCACTTGATGACAAAATAAAAATGAATTAGGTTGATTTAGTTCTGAGGCTTCATAAGCATCTTCATAATAGGAAACTATATCATGCCGAATGCCTAAATCCCGCAATACATCATGAAATAACAGTACGGCTTTTTTCGTATCTTCCATTTTATCAATCATTGAAGCTGAGCTATCTACCAATAGGCCAAAAACCGCATCCAAAGGTAACGATGGATTATTTTTTTTATAGAATGGTTTTGGACGCTGTTCAGTTAACAATGAGGTTAAGTTCGGCATTAACCTACCTTTTGATAAATTTGTCCGTTTACTCTCTAGCTTTTGATCAATCCGTTTTCGCATTTCTTTTGTAAAAGCTTTCACAAACGGCTTTTGTTCTGCACGAATGGTTAAAATTTTGCTTTTCATCGAAGAAACTTCTTGAAGATCTATTCTTTTTTCCTCAATTGTCACGAATTGATGCTCATCACCGAATCGCTTGCCTGATTGTTTCGAGTATTTCTTTTCAGCACTACCATCTATTGTGGCATCTTGTTTCGATTTTTTATTGGAATTGGAAAAACCGACCCCTTCGCTTTGAATTTCATTGGAATCTTCCCCTTCTTCAAATCGACCATTGTCTGTCTTCCCTTTATTTCCTTTTGATAAATCAAATTCTAAATGCGGCCCAGCCTGTTTCTCACTTTCACGATGCCACGACCTGAACATTTCTTCAATGGATTCCTTTGCAGTTTGATCGTCCGAATTTTGCTGATCGATTTCACGCTGACCTTTAGTTTCAAAAGCAGGTTCCATTAAGTTTTCATGTAGTGTCATGAACGTATGAGTCAAGTCCTTAGTCGACTCTTCTTCCAAAACATAGAGAATCTCCAGACAGATTTTGCAGCAGTCAGCTGTTGATTTTGCATCGTAAATATATTCCCATTTTGCAAGAACTCTTTGGTAGTAGTCAGGATAATCTCCCGTTAACGTTGTGGCTTGCGAACCTTTACGAAGTGCTATATACAAATAATTAAACAGACTATCACTGATAAACCCTTTGTTGAAATTGACACTCATTTGCTGTTCATGGTAGGTCGTATAGACATCTTCCCTTACAGTAAATGCCTTGTCGGTGCCAGGACGTTCTTGTCGGATCAAGTTGGAAAGTCTGAATTCTTCAGCACTCAAAGCGAGCTGCAAAGCAAATTCTTTTAGTGGAAAGTGCTCAACTTCTTTCTTGTATCGATCCCATGAAGGAAGATCAAAATGGCTCCAAAAACCAGCTGTCAGTAAATACAAATCGGACAGTTGTCCATTCTGTACAATATCAGGTTCCCGATGTTGCCAAAAATGGCTCATTGAAATCGCGCCTTCTTTCGGACGAAATTCCATCAATTTACGAACGGTCAATGTTAAATACGGCGCACGGCTTAATGCTCTCGCTAAATGTTCCAATTGAATCATTCGTCTTGCATTTACCGTTTCATTGTTAAATTGAATAAATCGATTTACTGATGACAATTAACATCCCTCATTTCACCCAAGTATTCGCGAGTTCCATGACTAATTCTTTTTCACTATCATCATCTAACTTCTCCGCAATGGCATAACGGATTGCACGAAGTGGATCGATGTGTTGAGCAAGCTCTGTCGCATCAAGTAAACTGCGAATGGAAGCAGCTTCTTCACTTAATAAACCATTTTGAACTTGAATGAACATATCTTCAGAGAGATGAAGCATTGTTTTTATCAGGTTATGTGATGCTTGAGGATATTCACGAACGAATAGTTCACGAAGGGGTTCACCGGTTAAATACGGGATGGCAAAAGAAATAAAACGATTTTTCAACGCTTCATTTAAAGGTGATGTTCCGATGTATCCCTCATTTATTGCGGCTATTACGGTAAAGTCTTTGTGTGCTTTCAATACTTCACCAGTATATGGATTTGTCAGCATACGTCGGTGATCCAAGACACTATGTAGAATTGGCAAGGTTTCAGGTTTCGCCATATTAATTTCGTCAATATACAAAATATGACCATGTCTCATCGCTTGGATCACAGGACCTTCTACAAAATCAATATTAGTTTGTCCATTAGCCTGCACCAACGTTTTAAAGCCAAGAAGTGCTTCCGCATCCAAGTCAACAGAACAGTTGATACTGTGCATCGGTTGCGCGAAATACGATGAAATTGACTCAGCTAATTTCGTCTTCCCAGATCCTGAAGGTCCTTTCAGTAAAACGTTTTTTTGGAGTACAACACTCAGTAAAAGATCCTCCCATAAATGCGGCAAAGGTGACATATACCCGCCATGACCGATCAATGTTGAATGATCTTCTGAATGTGTTCTCTGTTTCCGAGAAGTTTGTGATTGTAAAATCAGTGATTGTGCATCCAATTATTATTCCTCCTTAAGAAAAGCGTACGGCTCCCCTCTTCATAAACTAAGCTCTGTCCTACTTTTTCTATTGGTTATCGTACATTTGCGGTAGCCGCATTCCGAATTGGCCCAAATGAATTGTTGTTGCGTGGCGTTTTTAACCTTCGTTCCTTTGCATGCTAGGCGCAATTGCACTCATATGATTGTTATTTATTAAAATAGCCTTACAGATATTTAATGTCATTAACATAATTGGAATAAGCACCACTCCTGCGGAAAAACGGGCAGGCGATCCCCCACAGTGAGGCACGAGCGGGGATGCTCGTCTGTTCGTCCGCGGAAAGGGCGCAGATTCCCAATTTTTTATAAAAATCAATTGTAAAAGTTAGCATAGCTAAAAACAAAAAAACCGATGAAAGACTCATCGGTTATTCAAAATATTCTTTATAAAAGCCACCGATGTGACCACTATTATCTACAACAAAAATGAACTCTTCTGTTTCATTTTTCACTTCATATGATTTTCCGACAGTCAGTACATTCGATACAGAGAATTTTGCTGCGTTTGTATGAACGCAAGTGACTGTTTTAAGTGTAGGTGTCTCTTTCCAAACATTATGTAACATAATTCATCTCCTCAATTCTTACTCTCTCTAGTATAAGCATGCACTTAAAGATTATCAACAATCCATCAATCATAATTCGCTCAGTAGCTGTGAAAAGGATTAGCCAGGTTGACAGAAAGCTTACCCAGGTAGACAGTTTGCCTCTCCAGGTTGACAGAATCGCTTTCCAGGTTGCACAAAATCAATTAAATGACAGAATCTCCTCAAGTTTGCACAAATCGAAACAAAAAAGCAGCTTCGCATAAGTATGCGAAGCTGCTTCCTATTTCTTAAGACTCCAACAACAAGTCTTCAGGGTTTTCGATTAATTCTTTAACAGTTTTCAAGAATCCAACTGAATCTTTTCCATCGATTACACGGTGGTCATAAGATAGAGCCACGTACATCATCGGACGGATTTGAACTTCGTCACCGATAGCTACTGGGCGTTTTTGGATTGTATGCATTCCAAGAATACCTACTTGAGTACCGTTCAAAATTGGCGTAGACATTAGAGAACCGAATACTCCACCATTTGTGATAGTGAATGATCCACCTGTCATATCAGAAATTTGAAGCTTCTTGTCACGAGCTTTTTTAGCTAACTCGCCGATTGTCGCTTCGATTTCTGCGAAGTTTTTACGGTCTGTATCGCGAACGATTGGTACAACTAATCCTTCTTCAGTTGATACCGCAATACCTACATCATAGAACTGTTTCAATAGGATTTCGTCCCCATCAAGTTCTGCGTTAACATAAGGGTATTTCTTAAGCGCAGAAGTAACGGCTTTCGTGAAGAATGACATGAATCCTAGACGGACATCATGATCTTCAAAGAATTTATCTTTCTTGCGAGAACGCAAAGCCATAACATTTGTCATGTCGATTTCGTTGAAAGTAGTCAACATCGCAGTTGATTGCTTAACTTCCAACAAACGGTTAGCGATTGTTTGACGGCGACGAGACATTTTCTCGCGTTTCACACGGCTATCGTCTGCTTTTGGTGCAGCAACTGCTTTTGGAGCCGTTGGTGCTGCTGGTGCTTGTTTAGGAGCATTTGAGTGTGCTTCCACGTCTTGTACGCGAACGCGACCCATTGGATCTACAGTTGAAACTGCTTGTAAATCAATTCCTTTTTCACGAGCAAGTTTACGTGCAGCTGGACTTGCAATTGTGCGATCTGTTGAAGAAGATTCATCTTTAGCAACTGGTGCCGCTTGTTGTTTAGGAGCTGCTTCAACATCTTTTACTGGTGCGTCAGCTTCTGCAGGATCAGCTTCAACCGGGCTCTTAGTCGTGCTACCAGAACCTGAACCTTCACCAACAACAGCAATCACTTGGCCAACTTCGACTGTATCGCCTTCAGCAAAAAGTAGTTCTTGGACTACTCCTGCTTCTTCTGAAATGACTTCAACGTTTACTTTATCAGTTTCAAGCTCAACGATGAATTCACCTTTTTCAACTGTATCGCCTGGTTGTTTCAACCATTGTGCGATTGTTCCTTCTGTAATTGATTCTGCTAATTCGGGTACTTTAATTTCTGCCACTATATTTTCCTCCTCTAATCAATACGTTCTAAAGTGAAACGGCTTCTTCAATAATGCGGGATTGTTCTGTTTTATGTGTTTCACCATCGCCCTCAGCTGGACTTGAACGTTTCACACGTCCAATATATCTAACACTCTTCGTTCCAGCTAAATCACGTAAGTATGGATCTGCAAATGTCCAAGAGCCCATGTTTTGTGGTTCTTCTTGTACCCAAGCGATTTCTTTTGCATTTGGATAACGTTCAACAATTGCTTGAATTTTTTCAGAAGGGAATGGATATAATTGTTCAACTTTAATCAAGTGAAGATGTTCGAAATCCTTGCCATCTTTTACTTTATCAGCTAAATCAATCGCCATTTTACCACTTGCCAATAAAATTCTTTCCACTTTATCTGTTTGCTCACCAAGACCTCGTTGTTCCAGAACAGTGTCAAACTGGCCAGTTGTAAGGTCTGCTACTTCAGCACCCACAAGTGGATGACGAAGCAATGATTTAGGCGAAACAATAATTAAAGGTCTCATCGTTTCTTCTCCAAGCATTTTCGCTTGTCGACGTAAAATATGGAAATAGTTCGCAGCACTTGATAGATTTGCAACTGTCCAGTTATTTTCTCCGGCCATTTGTAAATAACGCTCTAAACGAGCACTTGAATGCTCTGGGCCTTGACCTTCATACGCATGCGGAAGTAACATGACCAATCCGGATTTTTGACCCCATTTTGAACGGCTAGCAGAGATAAATTGATCAAACATAACTTGCGCCATGTTTGCGAAATCCCCGTATTGTGCTTCCCAAATGACTAATGCTTTTTCGTTTTCTAAGTTATATCCAAATTCATAACCGACAACCGCTGCTTCAGTCAATGGACTGTTGTATACCACAAATGATGCTTTTGCATCTGAAATATGGTGTAAAGGAACAAGTTCTGCTCCAGTTTTTTCATCGTGTAAAACAAGATGTCTGTGTGCAAAAGTTCCACGTTGAGCATCTTGACCAGTCAATCGAATCGGATTACCTTCTTGGATAATCGAACCAAATGCTAATGTTTCTGCATGCGCCCAATCGATTTTTCCTTTTCCTTTAAAAGGTTCTTCACGACGTTTAAGAATTTTTTCAAGTTTCTTAAATGCCGAGAATTCTGAAGGCCATGTTAATAACTCAGCATTCATTTTTACAAGTGTTTCTTCTTTCACACCTGTAGGAACTTCCGGATATCCATTCAATACAACTTCAGGGATGACAATATCTTGATGCACTGCTTCAGGCACTTCTCTTACACGATCATAAGCAGCTTGCATTGTTTTTTGAACGTCAGTAGCAAGTTTTTTCACATCTGTATCTGCCACAACTTTATCAGCAACCAATTGCTTGCCGTATAGTTCACGTACAGTTGGATGTTTGTGAATAGCATGATACATTGTTGGGTTTGTTACYAACGGCTCATCCATTTCATTGTGACCGAAACGACGGTAACCGATTAAATCGATTAGGATGTCTTTACCGAACTGTTCACGATATTCAAATGCCAGACGTGCTACTGCAATTACTGCTTCAACATCGTCAGCATTAACATGGACAACCGGTACTTCATATCCCTTGGCAGGGTCAGAAGAATAATGAGTTGAACGTGAATCGTAATATTCTGTTGTGAAACCAATCATGTTGTTGGCAATGATATGAATTGATCCACCAGTTTGGAATCCACGAATACGGCTATAGTTTAACGTTTCCGTTACGATACCTTGACCTGGGAATGCTGCATCTCCATGAATCAAAACGGAATAAGCTGCTTTTGGATTTTGAACAGGTACACCTGTTTTTGTCGTTTCTTCTTGCGCTGCGCGAGTTTGTCCAGTAACGATTGGACTAACTACTTCCAAGTGAGAAGGATTATAAGCAAGTTTTACTTTTAGACCAGATTTAGCAGTATGCGTTGCACCCATGTGGTATTTCACATCGCCAAACCAGCCAGTCGTAATTTTCAATGAATCATCTTTTGGCAAGAACGATTCATTTGGAACATGTGCAAAATCTGCAAACATCATGTCGTATGGCTTGTTAATAATGTGTGTTAAGACATTTAAGCGTCCACGATGRGCCATACCGATTAGAATTTGTTCCGTTTGATATTTTTCGGATTGTCGAACTAATTCATCAAGCAAGACGACTAAGGTATCCAACCCTTCAATCGAGAATCGTTTAGCACCGACAAAAGTACGATGGATGAATTTTTCAAATCCTTCAATTTCCGAAAGACGTTTAAGCAACGCTTGACGTTCTTCAGTCGATAAAGTTAATTTCATAGAAGAAGATTCGATTTTTGATTGAATCCACTGACGTTCTTGTGGATTGATAATATGAGCGAATTCATAAGCAATCTTATCCGTATAGAAAGATTTCAAATGCTCAATTACTTGCAAGCCATTTTGAATATCTTTTGGAGCATTTTTCATTAATAAAGAAGCTGGAATCTCGATAAGATCAGCATCTGTCAATCCATATGAAGAAGGATCCAATCTTGTTGAATCTTTTGGTCGATCATTTAACGGATAAATATCCGCAGCTAAATGACCATGTGCGCGAATAGCGTCAGCTAATTGTACAGCTGCCAATACTTTGCCTACATGGTTCGGATCAACTTGCCCAGCTGCAGAGAAATCGACAAGATTTTCTTCTGTAGATGGAGCCCCATACTGTTTAAAAAGTTCACCTAGTTCTGCGTCAACAGCTTCTGGTGATTGCATGAACGTATCGTACATTTCCAATACATAACCTAAATTCGGACCAGAAAGTTTAGTCCATGGTGACCCGTTCGGTGACCCGTTTTTTGACATTTAGAAAACCCTCCAACTTTTGCCAAGCGGCATTTCCTATTTCTATTTAATAATCTACATTATTTTATCACGTTAGTTCTTGATATCAAAGGAATCGAACGCAATGCAAATGGCAGAACATTTTTTCCATTTCAATCTTACTACTCTCATAGGAAAATACAATGCTTTTTAGTAAATTAAGCAAACTTTTTCGTTAAGTCGAAATAACCCGTCATTTAGACAAGGATTCATCATTCTATTAGAGGAAGAACGAGTGAAAAAGTTGAGCCTTTTCCTAGTTCGCTTTTTACGGTTATAGATCCTCTCGCATTTTCCACAAGCATCTTTACAATACTTAATCCTAAACCGCTTCCCCCTAAATCGCGGGAACGGGCCATATCGACCCGATAAAATCGGTCGAATATTTTTGTCTCATGCTGTGGATCTATACCAATCCCCTGATCTTGTACATGGACAATAATATATTTTGTCTTGCGTTCATATGAGATATCAACTCGAGCAGGCTCTGTACTATACCGGATTGCATTGATTAACAGGTTTCGCATAATTTGTTGGTAAGCATTTGAGGAAATGAGTACATGCAATGACCGATCTATGGGAATTTTATGTTCAATGTATGCCGTTGGATAAACTTGAACTAGTTCTTCTATCACTTCTTCGGTTTGCTCGAGAATATTTGTTGGTGGTTGAGCTTTCATTTGTTCCCCACGCGCAAGTTCCAACATTTCATCAATCAACGTTTTCATTTGATGTACTTCTCGTAAAGATATTCCTAGTGACTCTTCCAAAATTTCCGGGTCATCTTTTCCCCACCGGTTCAATAGGGATAAATGTCCTTCCACTACTTGTATGGGAGTGCGTAATTCATGAGAAGCATCTGCCATGAACTGCTGCTGCTGTTCAAATGAATACTTCAATTTGGCCATCATGCTTTCATAGACAATGATTAACTCGCCAATTTCATCTTTTGCGTCGTAGGAAATCGTTAATTCTTTTTCAAAACCATGAGCAACTACGTCATCCATAGTCATTTTCAAATCCTTGAGTGGCTTTAATAAGTAAGAAGCCAGAATGTACCCGATCCACCCAGACAACAGCAAAGCGCATACACTGAATAACAGCATCGCTGTCAAAATGTACGTCTTAGTTGATTGAAATGACTTTAACGGGTGCTCGAGTTGTATATACCCTTTAAATCGGCCGAGTCTAACGTTCCCGATTGCAGAAATGGATGAATTATCATAATCATTGAGAGCATAACCTTCTTCAGGAACATCGATATCTTTAAATGCTTTGAAAGTAGAAGTGTTATTGATTTGAAGCACTTCAATTCCATCAGCATTCAACAATCTCACGGTCTGGTCTTTATCGACAATTGATTTCATTAACCCTGTATTGGACTGAATGTCCTGAACGGTCAAAAAAGGACCTTGAGATTCAAAAAATGCCGTTAAATCCTGCATCGTTCGATTCACTTCTTGTTCTTCCTGTTGATACAACCAACCTTTTAATGCCACATATAAGATTATGCTCATAGTAGCGAAACTTAAAAAGATTACGGCTGCAGAACTGATTGCCCATTTTTTCTTTAACGATTGTGAAGCGATTTTCTGATTCAACTTTTTCCACTCATTCATTCACGCATCACATATCCGACCCCTCTGACCGTTTCGATATAGCTGGTTGCATGCTGGGGTAACTTTGAGCGTAAATGACGAATATAAACATCCACAACATTCGTTTCGATATCGGCTAAATATCCCCATACATTTTCTAGAATCAAATCTCTTGTTACCACACGATTTTTTTGTTGCATCAAATAAACCAATAAATCATATTCAGTTTTGGTCAGTTCGATATTTTGTTCGGCGACTTCTACAGTATGGGCATCCGTGTCGACTATAATATCTTTTATTTGCAGGCGCGCGGTCTCATGATTTAACTTGCTGGCTCTTCTTAAAACCGAGCGTATTCGAGCGAGTAATTCTTCTATCGCAAACGGTTTAACTATATAATCATCCGCACCCGCATCTAGCCCAGCTACACGGTCAATTACAGCATCCCGAGCTGTAATTAACAATATAGGTATTTGAGAAAATGAACGGATGCGCCGGCACACTTCAATTCCGTTCAGTTCAGGTAGCATTACATCCAGCAGGACAACGTCAAAATCATGAGTTTTGGCTGCCTCCAAACCTTCTCTTCCAGATATAACATGGACAACATCAAAATTCTCATGTCGCAACTCGAGCTCGATAAACCGAGCAATGTTTTTTTCATCTTCAACTAGTAGGACGCGGCTGTTCATCATCTTACCCTCTTCCATATTTTCAAAAGAACCGCTCCAATTATCGGACCGGTTCCCTAAGATTCATTCTGAATAATAAAGGTATTGATTTTTCCCCATACCTTTCACCTCGTATAAAGCTTTATCCGCTTTTTTCAACAATTCATCAATAGTGTTTCCACATTCAGGGAAGAAGACAATACCGATTGAAGTTGTAGGATGAAATGCCTGTTGTTTTATTAACCATCCTTTTTTCAAGGACGACTTGATGTTATGTATGATCTGATTGGTTAGTTCTATACGTTTATCCATTTCCATACACAGATCTGTTAATACAATAATGAACTCATCTCCACCAATTCGTGCTACCAAGTCCTGTTGACGTACATTTTTTAATAAAGCTTCTCCAAACTTCCGAATGAATTCATCACCAACATCATGCCCGTAAGAGTCATTGATCGATTTGAAATCGTCTCCATCCAAATAAAGGACGGCAATCGAAGTTTTCTTACATTCAGCACTATGGACTAATTTAGGAAATGTTTTCATTAAAAAACTGCGATTGGGTAATTGCGTAAGGCTATCATGATAGGCCATAAACGTAAGATGTTCCTCAAGATTTTTACGTTCCGTAATATCTCTGGATACTATGACGTGTTGTAGTTTATCTTGATGTTCACGATTTTTCACCGCAACTATCGAGGTTTCAGTCCAAAGTTTAGATTTGTCTTTTCGGAAGAACTGCAATTCCAGACGAATTTCATCATCCTCATTTACTCGTTTTGTAATGTCATCATCCCAAGTATCCTGAAATGGGTACGGCAACATATCACTGAACTTCTTGTTTGCCATGTCTTCTTTGGAATAACCCAAAATACGACAGTGAGAAGGCGAAGTATATAAAATGTAGCCATTTTCATCTGTAATCGCGATTAAGTCATTTGTATTTTCAGTAATCAGATTAAACGTTTTTTCAATTGATTGAAGTTCAATCATCACATTCTTTTTTTCAGTAATATCAAATTGTATGATTAATACATTTTCAATGTTTTGCTGTTTATTATATAGCGGAATAACCGTTGTATCTCCCCAGTAAAACGTACCATCTACAGCTCGGTGCCGAAGTTCGCCGCGCCAAATTTTATCTTTAAAAACATCTCGCCACATGCGTTTCAATTGGAAGTCATTGTACTGATCTACCTGTAAAAACGTGATATGTTTATCTTTGATGTCTTTTCTCGCATAACCTGAAATATCTTCGAACAATTCATTAACATATTCAATGTAACCCTTTCGATTCGTCATTAAGACCATGGCTGCCTTACTGATGGCACGTTTATAGCTCTCCAAAACATGTCTAGTATTACGCAGGCTTTCTTTTAAGACCACTTCGTCTGTAACTTCCTGAAGCAAAATATACATCGCTACATTTTCTCCGTTTTTCATAATCGGAGAGTAACTGACTAAGAATGTCCCTTTGTCTCCTGTCGATTTCATTCGTTTTACAAGTACTGAAGATTTTCCTTCGCCACGTAAATTAGAATAAAAGTGATGTTCCACTGAACTACGTTCTTTGATAGGAACGAAAGGCAAGTTAAGGAAATGTTTACCACGCCATTCCTTGAGTCGATAGCCAAACAATTCTTCGAATTTAGGATTCATATCGAAAATCTTGCCTTCATTCGTCACGACAATGGTCGGATCTACATTCATATTCAGGAGTGATTGCATAAATAAATATTTTTCTTCAATTTCTTTCTGAAACGATACTTCCTTTGTAATCGCCAGTATATATGTACCTGAATCCGTGATTATTGGCTTTACAATTGTCTCATTAACCAACTCTAAATCTGAAAACAAAAAGAAATCTTGATAAGTTATGACTTTATTTTCATTAATGGCTTGCATGTAGTGAGTCTGAATTGATTCACAATGGGAAACGGATACCATTTCGTGCAACTTTGACTGAATTGGGTTTTCTTTGAAAATGAGTCTAGCACTATGATTGACAAATAAGTATTCAAACGAGTGTTCCTTTTGAATTAAAAAGAACACTAAATCTGTAGAATCTCCATATAATAAATCAAACTGTGCTTGAGTGAAAAAATATTCCATTACATTTCATCTCCTACATGTCCGATTCGCTAGACCATCCATCTTTTACTTTTTGTTTTGCCAGTTGTTCTAATTCTTTATATTCCTCTATTTCATCATCATGAAGGATCTTGGAGTTCCAGTTGAACTCCCCATCGTCAGATAGTATTCCGGTATAGGTAGCAAAAAACGTTGCATTTCCTATCAGTGAAAGCTGCGAAGAAGTATCGCTTTGTTCAATCGCACACTTAACAAATCCGCCTGGATTATAGACCGTTGTTTCCCCATAAGGAACGAGTTTAATTGTGGCAGCTACTAAAGCAGATGCTGTCATGGCTGTTCCACAAGCATTTGTAAATCCTACACCACGTTCATAAGTCCGCACAAAAATACTAGTATCATCTACTGGGTGAACAAAGCTTACATTTACACCATCAGGGAAAAAGATATTTTCTCTATTAAATGATGCAGCAAGCTGTTCTTGAAAACGGGTATCTTCAATATACTGAATAGG
Source organism: Paenisporosarcina sp. P4_D4 (assembly GCF_056401835.1). NCBI lineage: Bacteria > Bacillati > Bacillota > Bacilli > Caryophanales > Caryophanaceae > Paenisporosarcina > Paenisporosarcina sp. P4_D4. The sequence continues at coordinate 17,182 of NZ_JBFUIO010000054.1, forward strand.
AACTATACCTATTAAGTGAGGATTCGGAACCGACACTGCGGTAAAGTGAATATCGGAAGAAAACTCGGGTACTATCTCATTGATGATTTGATGGCTATTTTTATAGATCATTGGTAGTGAAGACAGCTCAAATGATACCGGCGAAATTTCTACTGAATATGTATCTATACTGTTGAAAATAGAATCTACTTTTCGTACAGTCAAGTCTGCTTTCATTGTTTCTATTGTTGCAGTCTGTTTACCAGTCTTGTTTAATACAAATCTCGCCACACATCTTAATCCATTGCCACACATGGATGCTTCTGAACCATCCGCATTATAGACGCGCATTCTCGCATCCACACGGGTCGATGGCGAAATAATCAATAAACCGTCCGCTCCATTTTCTTTTGAAGGATCGCACATCTTCTGTGCAGTTAATGGCCAATTGTATGTTGTGTTTTCTACTTCTTCATGTAAATAGAACGTATTGCCTGAACCGTGGACTTTATGAAATATTAAGGTCATGATAATCCCTCCAGATACTCTATCTTTTCATCATAAATCTAAACGAAAACGGTTACAACTATTCGTTCAAATTAAAGGCATAATCTTGTAACAAAACTTACACATTTTTAACGTATTTTTTTCTTTGCATTTTGAAAAAAAATTAGTATAGTAAGAATGCAAACAAACAATTTCATAAAGCGATTTTATTCACCATAAATCGTGAGGGAAGGCAAATGGTGCGCCACCAGCAAATATGACTGGTTCTAGTGGGTTCGATTCCCACCCCGAAATTTTTTATGCAACACAAAATGAAAAATTTCGAGGGGTTAGAACCAGACTACTGTCTTGATCTACCCTGGTACGGAGGCGTTAATTATGATTAAACGACGAGAATTACACGAATGTACTACTTTATTCGAGTATTTATCACACCCATCTGTCTTCCCTTTTGTTCGTCACAAAGCGACTTCTGCTGATGAATTTATGTTCATGACGAAACAGATAATGGAAGAAGAAGAGCGTGGAGAAGTAATTTCACGCACAATTACTGACGATTACGGAATGCCAATTGGGACCATTAATTTATATGACATTCAAGATCATGCAGGTTTTCTTGGGACATGGATTGGTCACCCTTTCCAAGGAAAAGGTTTTAATCAAAAAGCAAAAAACTTATTTTTGGAAGAGCTGTTTTATCAGCACAATATCAATACCGTATTCCTACGGATTAAAAAGCATAACGAAAAATCCATTCGTGCTGCTGAAAAATTGCCTTACACGATGAATGCAAAAGAAAGTCACCCTGCTTTATTGGAAGAAATCAATGCAGGTGCACATCAATATGAGTTATATCAAATCCCTAAAGATTTATTCTACATGGCAACGGCTGCTTCTAGGTTCACTGGAGAAGAAGAAGAACAAGCGATGTAAGAACAAAGCGGAAAGCGTCTCTCTAGCCTGGCGCTGGAAGTAGACATAGAAT
>NZ_JBFUIO010000055.1:0-17228 GCF_056401835.1 Paenisporosarcina sp. P4_D4
CGAAACCCACTAGAGCTGTTCTAGTGGGTTTTTGTATCKAAAAATTTACATATMATTTATTTTTTATATGAGATATCCTCCAGAAAACAGGCGATGCTCCTTAATTTTTCTTCCATTCCGTTGAAACTTTTATCGTGAATGGGAGGATGGTGTGCTAAAGTATGTAACGATTCACTGATGTGATGTAGATCAATTTGAATGTCTTGCAGGATAGCAACTAAATTAGTGATATTTTGTTCATTCATATGTACCTCCTTGTGTAAATGTGTCGTTTCATTATTTTATTATTCTCGGTTAACCTTAAGAACTCTCTTACCTTGTCAGAAGAACGATGTAAGCATTATTTCCTTATAAMCAAAGCAAAAACCTTCTGGCTATGAGTTCCAGAAGGTTTTTTTGTGTTGAAAAATAGGTCTTTAACGGATTATCTGGAATTCAAAAGTGGATATCTGAAATTCATTTGTACATATCAATATTTCGCATGGTAATATCTCTAAATCAACATGGTTTATCTGGAAATCAATCAAACATATCTGAAAATCAATCGAATTGCCTAATTAAATTCGTGTGGAATATCATTTTTTCTGTGAGGAAATAATGTTGAGTTTGATTTCCAAAAGCAAGGACAAAATATCCCGAAGTTTCGTTTGACTCGAGAAGTCAAAGATTGTATGTGCCAYCACATTAATAATTGCGAGGAGAAGGAAAAACCAGACAATTCCCAGGAACACCATGTCCAAATATTGAATCGTAATCGATTGGGAAAAGAGAATCCCGCCTAAAAAGCTTAGTAAAGGAATTAAATAAATTTGAATGGAACTACTCATACGGGTTCCAAACGATTTTTTGGTCATGGTATTTTCAATTTCATTTCGAACAATGACCTCTAGCATTTGGAGATTGTTCAGATCCATAAGCGAAAAGTGAAGTTTCTGTTCCAGTAAGTTAATCCACGTCGATACTTCTTCTTCATAGTCCTGTTTGAAATGATAAATAGAGTTGTTAATGGAAATATCATGTTTTAAATAACATTCAAATATGGCATATACTAAATATCCCGTGAAAATAGTTAGTGTGGATAAGAGAAAATAATTATTGAAATAAAGAAATAGACAGACAAGTAACGAAGTTGGCATGGTAGCAAGAATCAAACGGTTTTTCCAATTGGTTATTTTAATGTATCTAAAAATAGACGTCACTATTTCAAGTGGGTTGAAAACTTCTTTATAACATTCATATACGGTATACATCACTTTGTTCATCGGAATCCTCCTTCTGTTTCTATATATATGAAAGGAGTTATTAATAATATAGGCACATATAGATTTCACTATAGGTGTAATTCCAACGATTGCTGCAATTTTTCCAACTAAAATCTCCTTATTTCCAATTAAGCCACACTTTTTTTCAACTAAACCCTCAATTGTTCCAACAAAACAATGGTCAGCCTAAATCGCTTCATAAAAAACATCCATTCTTGAACAAAATATATAACCTTCTTGTATGATTTTTTAAAAATGAGACATTCTATATGCAACAAGGAGGTGAGTAACATGGCAAACAACAATTCAAGCAACAAATTGTCAGTACCAGGTGCAAAACAAGCTTTGGATCAAATGAAGTATGAAATTGCACAAGAATTTGGAGTACAATTAGGCGAAAACGCTACATCGCGTGCTAACGGTTCCGTTGGCGGAGAAATCACTAAGCGATTAGTAGCACAAGCCCAACAACAATTAAGAGGTAACCAAAATTCATAAAACACGGGCCGACAGTTCATTCTGTCGGCTTTTATTTATTTTGTGCGAATAACTGATAGAAATTGTGGTCAACCTTTTCAATAGCCACAGATAGTCTTTCTTCATATCCGCTTTACATGACATTCGATGAAAGGATGTGCGGTTTTGTTTTATTTATTAATAAAGCTTAAAAATTTTATTAAGAGTATATTTCTACCTGGGCTGGAGTTGAACTAACATGGCGCTTTCCACATGTTTAAAACAACTCCTCCTGTTATTCTGGATGGTCACGATATTAGTCGCAGGCTGTACCGCGGATGCTCACGCTTTTTTATATGAGCAAGCAATCAGTTTTCATCTGGATGTCAAACCGAATTTTCGTGACTTGTTTATTACACATGATATTCACCTCGAGAAAGAGTTCTATGTGATACAAAAAATCGGTCACATTTCTGCTTTTGGACTTCTGTTTTTCTTCCTTTTTGCAACGATCAAAAGGTTTGGCCATGCGTTTATGTTATGCAGTATGTTTGCGTTTTTCACAGAAATCCTACAGCTATATTTTCAACGCAATGGGAGACTTTTTGATGTAGGCGTTGATATGATTGGTATCCTATTAGCATTTTTACTGTGTAAATCTCTTGCCGGAAATTCAAATACAAATAAAATTCATGAAGCACCTGGATGAACAAAATATTATTTCGTATTACTAAAATTGCGAATCAGAAAAAACATGTTTTTTCAATATTAAACATCAAATAATTTAGTGAATGTGACAAATTAGTGAATTTTTAAAAACTCACCACAATGCGACATTTTTTTACAAAGCCAATTAGTTAAGATGTTCTTTGAGTGTACAACGTCTTTAATTCGTATACAAAAAATACCAAAAATTATTAAATGGAGGAAAGGGTAATCATGACAAATATTCACCTTAAAATGTTTTTACTTGGACAAATCAATATTAAAAGGAGAGTAATGTATTACAAAGCAAAGCATTTTGGTTTTACGCATTCCAGCGTAGTCGCATGCAGCCAGGAGCTTGATTCATTACTGAATAGATACCAAGGAATTTAATTGAGCCTTAATTTTGTATCAAACAAATAAAATATCGTTAAAGAGAATCTTCAAGCGTCTAAACATTGTAGGTTCTTTTTTTATGGCTTTCAACATACGAGAGAAATGAAAATTTTCAGTCAAGTAAAAATTATGTTACGCTAGTTTCAAAAATTAACGGGGGAAATGACATGAATATTGAAACTAACTGGTGGAAAAAAAGTGTTGTGTATCAAGTGTATCCACGCAGTTTTTATGATTCTAATGGTGATGGAATCGGCGATTTACAAGGAATCATTTCAAAATTGGATTATCTGGTGGAGCTTGGTGTGGATGTGATTTGGCTGAGTCCGATATACGATTCTCCAAATGATGACAACGGCTATGATATTCGGGATTATCAATCCATCATGGATGAATTCGGAAGCATGGCGGATTTTGATGAGTTATTGGAAGCGGCAAAGGAACGGAATCTCCAAATTATTATGGATCTGGTCGTCAATCATACATCGGATGAACATGCGTGGTTTGTTGAGTCGAAGTCGAGTGTAGATAATCCTAAACGAGATTTTTACATATGGGCACAGGGTAAAAACGGACAGCCGCCGAACAATTGGGGATCGGTTTTTGGTGGGTCCGCTTGGCAATTGAACGACGCAACACAAGATTATTACCTTCATTTGTTCTCTAAAAAACAACCTGATTTAAACTGGGAAAATGATGAATTGCGACAATCGGTGTATGACATGATGAGTTTTTGGCTGGATAAAGGGATTGGCGGATTCCGTATGGATGTAATCAATTTCATTTCTAAGGAGCCAGGTTTGCCTAATGGTGCACAAAATGAAGGACAAGCTTACGGGGATGGCAGTCCCTATTTCATTAACGGTCCGAAGATACATGACTTTTTACAAGAGATGAATCAAGAGGTGCTTTCGCATTATGACGTTTTGACAGTTGGCGAAATGCCAGGAGCTTCACCAAAGGAAGCAATCGATTACACGAACCCTGAAAATAAAGAAGTGAATATGATTTTCACATTTGAACATATGGATTTAGATAGTGGTCCTAATGGTAAATGGGATCTAAAACCTTTGAATTTAATCGATCTGAAGGACAATCTTGAAAAGTGGCAAATCTCGCTTCAAGACAAAGGGTGGAATAGTCTTTATTGGAATAACCATGATCAACCACGGATTGTGTCGCGTTTCGGTAACGATGGGGAGTATCGTGTGGAGTCAGCAAAAATGCTCGCAACTTGCTTACATATGATGCAAGGGACACCTTATATTTACCAAGGCGAAGAAATTGGCATGACGAATGTGGCATTCGAAACAATTGACCAATACAAAGATTTGGAAACATTAAATATGTATCATGAAAAAATGGAGCAGGGTGCCAATCACGATATCGTTATGCAATCCATTTATGCAAAAGGTCGAGATAATGCACGCACACCGATGCAGTGGTCATCTGAAAAAAATGGTGGTTTTACAACGGGGACTCCGTGGATCGAAGTTAATCCGAGATATTCAGAAATTAATGTGGCGAATGATTTACAGAGTGAACAGTCGGTGTTTGCACATTATCAGCAGCTGATCAAGTTGAGAAAACAGCTGGACGTTATCACAATCGGTGACTTCAAAATATTATTCAAGGATCATGCACAGCTATTTGCTTATGAACGCAGAGCTGAGAAAGAAAGCCTGTTGGTGTTATGTAATTTCAGTAAGGATGAAATTTTACTAAAAGATGATGTCGTGAAAAACTATATTTGTAATAGTAAACTGATCAGCCATAATTATCCTTCTGTTGATCTGCTTGATAAAATTGAGTTGCGACCATATGAGGCATTGGTTTTTTACTCATCTGCGTCGGAATGAATTTTGTGAAAAATCAAATATAGACGAATCGGTAAAATCATGTATGATAAAAAAGATAACTTCATCGTTTAATAGATTTCAATATAATGGAGGTCAAGAGTAGATGGTAGTCCTTGGTGTGGATATTGGAGGGACGAAGATTCGATTCGGCGTTGTCGATTCGACGGGACAAGTGATTGAAGATCATGTTGTTCCAACTCAGATCCCTTTGTATCCTTATTTAGAAGAAAAAGTAGTCGAATTTTTACAGAACCATCCGCACATCGAGGCGATTGGGATTGGCACGAGAGGCATGGTGGACGCGGAACAAGGCGTCATCACTTTCGAAACTGAGACATTGCCCGGCTGGCAAGGCACAGAAGTGAAAGCGCTTTTACAGAAAGCGACAGGGCTTCGAGTCGAGGTCAATAATGATGCGAATTGTGCCGGTCTTGCTGAACATCGACTTGGCGCAGCAAAAGGTTTCCGACGCACGGTTTGTTTAACGGTTGGTACTGGACTGGGTGGCGGTTTTGTCATCGATGGTCACGTTATGAATGGAGCCCACGGCGGTGCGGGGGAAGTCGGTCATATGATTTTATATCCGAATGGTCACGTTTGTGCATGTGGTCGCCCGGGTTGCAGTGAACAATATGTTTCAGGGACGGCGCTACGACGACTTATTGCTGAACGTAATATTGTGGATAATCAAAATCAGTTAGTGTCACCGAACCGAATGTTTGAACTTGCTGGTGAAGGCCATACGGAAGCATTAGCTATCACGAAAAAATTCACGGGTGATTTGGCTATTGTTATCAGTTCGTTACAGGCAGTCCTTGATATGGATTGTGTCGTAATCGGCGGCGGTGTTTCCGAATCGGCAGATGGATGGTGGTCTCACTTACTGGAGTCACTCGAACCGTTGTTGCTGAAGCCGTTGGAAGTAAGAAAAGCGACGTTTGGCAATGAAGCAGGTATGCTTGGTGCTGCTTTACTGGTATGGTCAGGCGAAGAAGAGAAAAAATAAGTAAAGGACGTGTATGGATTGGCAAAATTAGTGTTGGAAAACATATCAAAAGTTTACGATAACAACGTTACTGCCGTTTCAAATTTTGACTTGCATGTAGAAGAACAAGAATTTATTGTTTTCGTTGGTCCTTCAGGGTGTGGGAAGTCGACCACATTGCGTATGATTGCAGGTCTTGAAGATATTTCGCATGGTAATTTTTATATCGATGGCAAACGCATGAACGATGTTCCGCCAAAAGAGCGTGATATTGCAATGGTTTTCCAAAACTACGCACTTTACCCTCACATGACGGTATTTGAAAATATGGCGTTCGGCTTGAAATTGCGTAAGTTCCCGAAAGATGAAATTGCAGAACGTGTAAAAAATGCTGCTGAAATTCTTGGTTTGGAACCTTATTTGGATCGAAAACCAAAAGCACTATCAGGCGGTCAACGTCAGCGCGTGGCACTAGGTCGTGCGATTGTCCGTGATGCCAATTTATTCTTGATGGATGAGCCATTATCGAACCTTGATTCTAAGTTGCGTGTTCAAATGCGTGCTGAAATTGCCAAATTACATTTACGACTGAAGACAACAACTATTTATGTAACACATGATCAAACAGAAGCAATGACAATGGCTTCACGTATTGTCATTATGAAAGATGGGCTCGTTCAGCAAATCGGCACGCCAAAAGAAGTATATGATAAGCCGGATAATGTATTCGTTGGTGGTTTCATCGGTTCACCTTCTATGAATTTCTTCAATGGAAAAGTCGTGAAAGGACATTTTGTGATTGGGGAAACTTATCTTGAAATTCCAGCTTCACATGCAACTTACTTAAAGGAGCAAGGCTACGAAGGTAAGGAAGTAATCTTAGGAATTCGTCCTGAACATATTTCAAATGAAGCACCTGTTGGATCACCAACTTTGCCTGTAAAAGTGGAAGTATCAGAACTTACTGGGGCGGAATTGATGGTTTACTCGAACATCGACAATCAAGAATTCATCTCAAGAATAGATGCAAGCAGCAATGTTCAGCCTGGCGATATAATCAATCTTGCATTCAACTTGGAAAAAGGACACTTCTTTGATAAAGAAAGTGAATTACGGATTAAGTAATATAAAGTAATTGAATAATATAAAAAGTGTTATTGAATGAAGAAACGTCATGTGATACGATAAGTTTACCTATCTGTGAAAACGTTTGCACAGATTCCTGAAAAGTTTATGCAAGCGTTTTCATATTTTAAGAAATGTTCTATTTGCTGGGACAATGAATTTTATATGTTTCGTTGTTTTCATATGGATGATGACAATGATATTTTAGAGCGTTTCGATTTCGTTCCAATATTTTTTTCAATACCCTCATGATTATGACCCTGAGCGTAATCATTCTTATCATCATTATCTCTTCGATGGCATCATACATACTTTCTCGTAAGAAAAGTAACGTTTTTTATGCAAGTTGCGTCTATGGTATCCGTTCCAATGAGTCATGATTCCATTGTTCTTCGTATTTTGGAAATTCAATATCAACATCGATGGGGCAAAGTTGAGACCCCTTACAGAATGATTAATACATATGAAATTGTTACAAATAGTCTTCATAAGTTTTCGACCGAGAGGGATCTTAGGAGAAGCGGCTGGTGATGTGAAGTAAAACAGGTAAGTTGAAAAAGTTAAATGAAAAATGAAATGTGCAGTTATCTTGAAAGACTGAAGGAGGTAAAGATTTGACTAGAAACTGGTGGAAAGAAGCAATTGTTTATCAAGTGTATCCTCGTAGTTTTATGGATTCAAATGGAGATGGCATTGGCGATCTTCAAGGAATCATTTCAAAATTGGATTATCTGAAAGATTTAGGCATTGATGTTATCTGGATCTGTCCGATGTACAAATCACCAAATGATGACAATGGCTATGACATAAGCGATTATCAGGACATCATGGATGAGTTTGGCACGATGGCCGATTTCACTCAATTGTTGTCAGAAGTTCACGGACGTGGGATGAAGCTGATTATTGATTTGGTTATTAATCATACGAGTGATGAGCATCAATGGTTTATCGAGTCCAAATCGTCAAAAGACAATCCGAAACGTGATTGGTACGTATGGCGTGACGGCAAAGATGGCAAAGAGCCGAACAACTGGGAAAGTATTTTCAACGGTTCAACATGGGAATTGGATGAAGAAAGTGGGCAATATTATTTACACATCTTCTCGACAAAACAACCTGACCTGAACTGGGAAAATGGTGACGTGCGAACAGCCCTATATGACATGATCAAGTGGTGGCTGGATCAAGGCATTGATGGTTTCCGAGTGGATGCAATCAGCCATATTAAAAAAGACCAAACGTTTTCAGATATGGAAAACGATACGGATCAACCATATATTCACGCATGGGAAAAATATATGAACGTCGAGGGAATCCAACCATTCCTTGAAGAACTCAAGCAAGAGACTTTTTCAAAATACGATATCATGACTGTTGGCGAAGCAAACGGTGTCAGTGTCGACGAAATCGATCAATGGGTTGGAGAAGAGAACGGTAAGTTCAATATGGTGTTCCAATTCGAACACTTGGGATTATGGGATGCTGAAGATAAGAAAACACTGGATATCCAAGGTCTTAAAGAGGTGTTGACGCGTTGGCAGAAAGGGCTAGAAAACAATGGCTGGAACGCATTGTTCATCGAAAACCATGATAAAGCCCGCATCGTCTCCACATGGGGGAACGACAAAGAGTACTGGTACGAAAGTGCAACATCCATCGCAGCTATGTATTTCTTCATGCAAGGAACGCCATTCATTTATCAAGGCCAGGAAATCGGCATGACTAATGTACAGTTTGCATCGATTGAAGATTATAACGATGTGGCCATCAATGGGATGTACGCTTCCAAAATGAGTGAAGGCAAGTCGCATGAAGAAATCATGGACATCATTTGGTCTTCAAGCCGTGATAATTCACGTACCCCGATGCAATGGTCGTCTGAACAAAACGCTGGCTTCTCAACAGCAGCTCCTTGGATTGGCATCAATCCAAACTATGTTGACATCAACGTTGAAAACCAGTTGAAAGATGAACAGTCCATCTATCATTTTTACAAGAAAATGATTCAACTGAAAAAATCGCAGGATGTCTTTACGTATGGTACGTACGATTTATTGCTGCCTGATCACGAATACGTATATGCTTATTCGCGTACTTTGGGTGACGAACAAGTAATTGTCATTTCCAATTTGGGAGCAAACACCGTGTCCATTGAAAAAATGGCGGAGCGCGCATTTAAGTTCGATAACTTATTATTGGCGAACAAAGACGTGCAACCTCACGAAGAAATGAATAGTTTCGAGATGGCACCATTTGAAACACGTATATATAAAATGAAATAATAATGAACCTTCCCGAGTTGGGAAGGTTTTTTTGTTATGAGATGAGAGGTGTCTCAACAAGTGAAGTTGGTGTTGAGATGTGCTTGAGCGATAAATTTTGAGGTAAAAGGTGTCTATGAGATTTTTAAGAAGTCTCGAAAGGAAAGAGAAAGCACCGTCAAAATGAACTACACCTCCAATTGTTTGACACAACTAACAATTGGAGGTGCTATTTGTTGTCCATATTTATAGTGCACGTAAATATACTTAGCGTTTTTTGTTGGTAGGTTCTGCAGGTTTTGGGTCGACTTTATGAACATCTTTTCTCAGCATAAAGTAGGAGATAATGCCTGACACGACGGAACCGCCTGCTGCAATCAAAATACGTGTTGCAAGAGGAACCTCTGAATAATCTGTGCTTAAGTGCCATAACGAAAGAACTGCGACGACTACCATAATCGGAATGATAAATTTAAAACGTTTCATTTATGAATACTTCCTTTTTTCTTTTAAGTGTATCATACGTACTAGTGCGCGGGGGTGGCTATTCATTGAACTTTACTAGTGCGAAATCTCAGTCTGAGAAAAAGTTGGTGAAGTCGGAAAAATCATCACTCTGAAACATTCTTGAGCAGGCTTCGGGAAAAGAAAAAGCGACTGAAATTATATCTTCAGTCGCTTTTACATTAATTGTGCGGTCCAGCTACAAGTGCCAGCCCGCACCTAAGCTTGGTTCAATAGGATGTTGATCATGAAGGCGTTCCGACACGATGTCGGGCTCTTAGCCTTTCTTCCTAACATCGTTCGAAAACAGGGTTTTCGATTAGGACTTTCCACCGTCGGAGTCGAGCTATAGTGGGCATCTCCACTTTTCTGTCTACCAAATAATCTCCCATTTGCGTTCTTCAGCTATTGCTTTCAGGCGGGATTCGGGACGGACCGCCACCGGATTGCCAACGAGTTCCAAAACGGTGATGTCGGAAATACTGTCGCCATAAGCTGAACTGTTTTCCCAGTCAATCTCCATGCCTTCAAGTGCTTTCTCTATCATTTCGTTTTTGCGTTCTCCTTGGATATGGTAAATGCCAGTATCTGTATCGATTTTGCCGTTTCGCATTGGAATTTCTGTACCAATGACATCGTGAATAGCAAAGTCACGGGTAACTTCGTTTAGCATGGGAGTGAAAGCACCTGACACGAGAAGGACATGGTCACCTTCGATTAAATGCTTTTGCAAACGATCGACAACATTCCAGTTAAGGTCTTTGTGCATATCACGGGACATATCCTCAAAATATTTTTCGATTTCAYGTTGATACATACCTTTGAATGCGTCTAGATAGAGTTGCATTGATTTGGCTTTCATTTTGTTTTCAGGGTATATTTTCATTTTATAGGCAAGGTATGGCTTCATTAGCGCTCGATAAAATGATTGATATTTTGATGAGTGGACAGGGTGTTTCTTCATATAGTTCATCATTAATGTAAATGTTTCTTGCGGGTACAGTGTCCCGTCAAAGTCGAAAATGGCTACGCGCATTGTGATCACTCCTGTTCTGATAATTCTAGTTTATCATGAAATTCTTTGTATTTATGGAATCTTTTATAATTCTAATATAAAGAAAAATACCAGACACCCATTATAGACTTCGGAACTTAGTTGGGAAATCTGAGATGTTAGTTGGAAAAAACGTAACTTTTGTTTGAAACGGCATTTTCCAACAAACAACAGCAACCTTATATCAAAATTAACGTGACACTTCTTTAGTTAACAAAACAAAGCCCCACCAACTCGAAAAAAGTTGGTGGGGTATCTATTAACCGCGTTTCAGTGTAGGTGGGATTTCTTCAGGGTCCACCATGATTTCGATGACGGTTGGTCCTTTGTTAGCTTTTGCGAAGGTCAGGGCTTCTTCAACTTGTTGAGCAGTGAAGCAACGGAAAGATGCTGCACCCAGTGATTCGCCGAATAGGCTTAAGTTTGCTGGGTATTCGTAAACCGTACCGACTGATCGCCCTAAATTATAGCGCATGCCTTTGTCGACCATGTCTAAGCGACCGTTGTTCAGGATGATAAATGGAATTTGCAGGTCATGGCATGCAGCCGCAGATATTTCTGTGCCGTGCATCATCATGCAGCCGTCGCCAGTCAGACAGGCAATGGCTTGGTTGAGATCTGCAAATTTAGCACCGATGGCGTAGCCGATTGCATGTCCCATTGTCCCGAAGACATCATCCATAAAGAATGTACCTTCTTGTTCAATCGTGAAATTCTCGATTGCGTAGAAAGTATGACTTCCATCGTCCCCATACAGTATGGTCTCTGAGGACAGATGTTTGCGCATCAATTGGACAGCAGTAACTGCTGACAATCTTTCGGTGGTTGAAGGAAGAATGTCAACTTCAATTGCTTCTTTCTCAGCGAAAGTTGTTGCCGCAATTTCACGAAATGCCGGGTCAAGAATGGCATGTAGATTCGTTTTTGCATCCCCAATGACAGGCAGGGTAGGAACAGGTAGTGACCGGCCGATAAATGTCGATTCAATATCAAATTGAATGATTTGTTCAGGCGCCATGTCCAGAGTGAAACCGGCTAACGTCATATCCGTCAGTTTCGTTCCGATGACAATTAACAAGTCAACGCCTTCATTTAAATAATCAGTCGCAGCTTGCGTTCCCCCCAATCCGAAAGGACCGAGGTAACCCGGATGGTCGGTGCGAATTGTTCCTTTTCCGCCGGGTGTAGTGATGACTGGCACATTGTATTGAAGTGAAAGTTGGCTAACTTCGTCATAAGCCTGTGAAATATGCACACCTTTCCCTAGGAACAGGAGAGGTCTTTTCGCTTGCTCCAGCAAGGATTTCACTTCTCCCATGTATGGCGAGACCGCCGGTTCCAAGGCCGGAAGCGATAATGTAAAGGGCTCGATTTCTTCCATCAACACGTCAGCAGGGATGGAAAGATGAACAGGACCTTTTGTTCCAGTCAGTGCTTTTTGAAGAGCATGCTGGAAGTATACTTGGAACTGATCAGCTCGTTCGACTCTTGCGCTGAAGAGAGTAACTGGTTCAAACATTTTTACAAGATCTGTCCCGAAAATACTGGAATCCTGACCCATGGCACGTCCTGAATCTTTGACTGAAGGATGTCCAGTAATGAAAAGTACCGGCAAGTGGAAGGCTTTTGCTTGTCCAGCAGCAGTCAGCAAGTTCGTGCCACCTGGTCCTGAAGTTCCGACCGCGACCCCAAGCGTATTGTTCTGGCGTGCATAACCTGCAGCCATGAAGCCAGCGCCAGATTCGTGTCTGCTTAATACGAATTCAAGTTCGTTCTTTTCCATTGCAAGGAGAAGAGGAACAACCGCTTTACCGGGAATACCGAATGCGTGAGTTACTTGAAATGATTTTAAGTGTTCGACCAATAATGATGCAATTGATTTCATGGATGAATGACACCTCTAGATGAATTAAATTCATATTTTTTTTCGAGATCGGTAGCTGATAACGGTTTGCTGTAATAGTAGCCTTGTATTTCGTCACATTGTAATTTTTCAAGGAAATGAAGCTGTTCTTTTGTTTCTACGCCTTCTGCAATGACTTTTAGATTCAGCGCATGTGCGATGGAAATGATGGTGCTCACGATTTGGCCATCTTTCGGTCCATTCAGCATGTCACGAATGAAACTTCGGTCAATTTTCAGACGATGAATATGGAAGTTCTTCAAGTAGTTAAGTGAACTGTAGCCTGTACCAAAGTCATCCATGGCTATCTGTATACCAAGCTCATGCAATTCTTCCAAGATTGATGTGGAACGAATAACATCCATTGTCATAGATTCCGTGATTTCCAGTTCCAATCCATGTGGTGCAAGCCCAGTTTCTTGCAATACTTGTTTGACTTTATCCACAAGACGTTGCTTTAAAAATTCCTGAGGAGACAAGTTAATGGATAGTTTCAATGACGTCATGCCTTGATCGTGCCACTTTTTCATTTGACGGCAGCCGTGATTGAGTACCCATTCACCAAGATGTACCATCAATCCCATTTCTTCAGCTAGTGGAATGAAATCAGCTGGAGGAATAAGTCCAAGTTCAGGATGATTCCAGCGTAATAAGGCTTCAACTCCCACAATTTGATTAGTGTGCAAATCAATCTGCGGTTGGTAATGCAGGATAAGATCGTTATTTTTTATGGCTAATTCGAGCTCCGATTCGAGCGTCAGTTTCTTGAGAGATTCCTCGTTCATATCCGAATTGTATATGCAGTAACCGTTTTTCCCTTGATCTTTTGCACGGTACATAGCGGTATCTGCATGTAGGAATAGGGTATTGATATCTGACCCGTCATTTGGATAGAGGGCGATACCGATACTCGTGCTAACATGAAACTCCAGGTTTTGAAGGAAAAATGGTTTCCGAACGACTTCAATAATATCGTCGGCAATTTTTTTTAATTCATCAACTGAATTGAAATCTGTCAAAGCGATGGTAAACTCATCGCCACCCATTCGAAACAGCTTTCCTTTGTCGAGTAAATAATGATTTAATCTTTGAGCGATTTCAACAAGTAACGTATCACCCTTTGCATGACCCAATGTATCATTGATTAATTTAAAACGATCAAGATCTAGCAGGAAAACCGCCAATGAAATATTTTTCCCATCGGATGAATCCAGAATGCCATTTATATAGTTATGGAAATAGCGTCTATTAGGCAATGTTGTTAAATCATCATGATGTGCGTGATGCTGCATGATCAATTGGTTTTCATAGCGTTCAGTTATGTCACGGAAGCTGCAGACTGTCCCGATGAAATATTGATTCACACTGTAAATTGGACGGCCGTCAAATAGACAAATGGTTTCTTTTGACGAATCCGGTTTTTGGAATTTCACTTCGATATCGGAAAAGCTTTCTTTCGTTTGGATGATTTGATCTATCCAATCCTTAAGAATAGCCAGCTCAGACGCAGGCTTTTTAATCACATCTTGGCGTTTCAATCCTGTCAGTTTTTCTGCATATGGATTAAATTCCATAATACGACCATAATGATCCGTCAAAATCATGGCAGTATGTGAGGATTCCGTTAACACTTGGTTCAGCACATTCAAATCTTTGTTTTGTTCTTGCAATTGGATTTCACGTTCGATACTCGTTCCGACAATCGAAAGCAAGGAAAGGAGTAGAGGGTCTTCAAAATTCAAAGCGGTCATAATGGAAACTGTTCCAAGAGTGCCGTTCGTACGATGATCTGTAACTGGCACGGAATAACAAGCCGACTGATAGAGGAAATCATGATAATGTTGAGAGCCTACTACTTCCACCGGTTGATTGTGGTTCAGTGCAAGACTGATACAATTCGTTCCATTGTATTTCTCCGTAAACTGAACGCCTGTTCGAAAGCCAAGTTGTTGAATGACATCTTTAATCGTATTGTCACCTTCCATATAGGTGACGATGCCCTGATTATCGGTAACAACAATCAAAAGTGGAGTTCCTTTTACCATCTTCAAAAATTCTGGAATAAAAAATTCCACCACTTTCAAGACTTCTTTATTTTCTTTTTGAATTTGTTGTAGTTGTTCATGGCCAATTTCTAAAGGGTCGGGAATAATCGTCGGATCCAATCCCCATTCTTCACATCGCATTTTCGACTGTTCAATTAGCTGTAAATTTAATTGTTGTGCTTGCATTCAAATCCCCCCTTTATAATAAGGTTTTTGCAAAGTGTCTTAAGTAAATAATTCAAGGTTTTACAATATATAACAATATTTTTGTATTATAGTAACTAGTACTCCTTTTTATTATAGTTGATAAGAAGGATTTTACCTACCAAATAATGAATAAAGTCGAATATAGTCGAAAAAGTTGTTTAATTCGTCACAATCGTACCCAACATAAAAAAAGATTACATTTCAGTTAAATAAACCGAAAGAGTTGACGTTTGACTGGTAGGTAGGGTTAGATAGGAAAGTATGTTAAATGAGATGAGGAATATTTATGATGCAAGATCAACGAAAGAAAATAATTGTTTTAATGATAAATATGTTTATCGCAATAGGGAGTTTTGGCATAATCATTCCGATACTGCCAGCCTATCTAATGTCGATTGGTGAAGGGGGCATGGCGGCAGGTCTTATGATTGCCATCTTTGCGGGGGCACAGTTCGTCATGTCACCGATTGCCGGTAAGTGGGCAGATCAAGTTGGTCGACGGAAGATGATTATAGCAGGTCTAAGCGGATTAACGCTTTCCATGTTTGTGTTTTATTTCTCGGATTCAATATGGGTGCTGTATACATCGCGAGTGATAGGCGGTATCGGTGCAGCCTTATTAATTCCTGCGATTTTCGCTTATGTAGCAGATATTACGACAATGGATCAGCGTGCAAAAGGGAATAGTTACATTTCCGCAGCGATGTCACTCGGAATTGTCATTGGACCTGGAATCGGAGGGTTTTTGGCGGATTATGACTTGAAGCTTCCATTGCTCGTTTCCGCATTGGTATCGTTGTTGTCTGTGATATTCTCAATAATTGTATTGAAGGAAAGCAGGGAAACTGGAGATGTTTTAGGCGCAGTTAAACAGGAATCAATGGTGAAAAAACTTGCACAGTCTGTACAAAAGCCTTATTTTATCCCACTTATTATTACACTCGTCATGAGTTTTGGGTTGATGGCATATGAATCGGTATTAGGTCTGTTTGTGGATAATCAATTTGGCGCAACACCGAAACAGATTGCAGTGATGGTGACGTCAACAGGGATTGTCAGCGTTGTGATGCAATTATTGGTGGTGGATCGTCTCGTTCGAAGGTATGGTGAAGGAATCATTTTGAATTTCTTTATCGCCTTGACAGCTTTATGTTTCTTCTTATCTTTATTTGCCTCCACCTATGTGCTGTTCTTTATGATTACGTTAGTGGTGTTCCTTGCAACTTCTATTTTGAGACCAGTGCTGAATACGCTGATCTCAAAGCTAGCAGGTAATGAACAAGGATTCGCGATGGGGATGAATAACGCCTATATGAGTATTGGTAACGTAGTCGGACCGCTACTTGCTGGTGTTTTATATGACGTGAATATTATATATCCTTTCTTGCTAGGATTCGTCGTACTAGGGATTACAATCTTGGTAAGTGTCGTGTGGCAGAGGAATCAGAAATCAATCCAATTTGTGAAGTGAATTTATTGCGTTCGATAGGTTGTTGGACAATATGAACGTAGGGTTTCACAATCAGAAAAGGCTTTTGGGAAGTTTAGCGGGAAACGTATGGAGCTATTAAATAAAAATGAATAGAAATTAACAGGTGAAACCTCGTATTTTGATCAAACAAAATACGAGGTTTTTATTCTATTGTAGTTTTGAAATAAAGTTGTTGACCCGAGCAGGGTTAACGCTCTTTTTGTTGAACTTATTGAACTCCTATGAAAATTAAAAAACGCTCAAAATCAATAATAGTGCATATCAAAAGGACCCAGAAAAAAGCTGAGCCTTAAGAGAAATTATTTGGAGTTGGTAAGTAAATCGAGAAGTATCTCCAATCTACTAAGAATAAAGGCAAGTCTGGTGCAGTAACTAAAGTAGGATAAATATCCCATAAGTGCTACCCATATTGGGGGCGACAGTTTTGTGATGCACCGTGGTCGTTGGAGTCAGACTAACGGTTGGGCTCTATGGCACCATAGTTCATCGACCTTCTTCGCCAGCCATAGTGATTTATACCCATTAAGAACAAATTTTCATCCTTTGTGGTGCAGTGATTTTTCGCTGCATGGGTGGCTTAGAGGTCAGTTTACTAAAAGAAATTATTTTGATTTATGGAATTATCTGTTAAAATTAATTGGACTGTTATCTTGATACTGGGTGTAAATGGGGAATTTAAAAGGAGGAGAAGAAAATTAACGAAACCTTTTATCTCAAACTAAATGGATATTTACTGCTCACAATCATACCATTATCCGCTCTTGGATATTATTTTGCCGTCCACAAAGAATCATTGTTCTACTTGTATGAATGGCTGCTTGTTGCATTAGTCATAATTTCAGTACTTTTCTCAATTAAAAATATAGTATCCATCAGAAATAGACTAAAGTGGGTTGCTGTTTCTATGTTAGCCTTTTTAATTCAATTTGCGGTACTTGGATTATTTTTGGGACCATTAACACACTATCTAATGA
>NZ_JBFUIO010000056.1:0-17118 GCF_056401835.1 Paenisporosarcina sp. P4_D4
TACCTGCACTGTCCATAAAATGTAAGTCTTGCAAGTTCCATATGATGGCGCGAAGAGTTCCTCTATAAAGAGATTGTGAAATTTCGTCACGGATTGTTTGTGTGGCATGATGGTCAAGCTCGCCCTTTAAGCGAATAATAGCTATACCATCTTCGACAAATAAAAGTTGATGTTTCATCTAGTAACTCCTCCTTTCCGTGACTATTCGAGGTGAGCTACTCCAATTCCTTGTCGTTGACAAATAAAGGTTAAACCTCTTAATTCTCGACAGAAATTGCAACATTCTATTCATTAACAGTATGGAAAATCTTTCATACATTTAAACATCAGAGAAGAAAAAAGGTTTTACTTTTTTGTAGGCATTTACGTTTTGAGCTAAAAGACACTTCTGTGCTGAGACATGATTTCGAAATGAAAACTGAAGCATAAGGTTTTCAGTTCGCTGTGGACGCCTCATTTGCTGCACCCTGATTTAGAGAATAAAGAGGATGGGGTTGTGACTGTGTCACAACCCCATCCTCTTTTGTTAGATCACCTTGCGGCTTTTGTGCGTACTTAGCTCCCTTACAACCTTAGAGCTCTGCATTTTGTGGTTTACTAAAGAATCGATGCTCTATTTAAGTAGATATTCGGTCGAAGATAGTTCTCTTCATTCTTAACGTAAGAGAACACGATTCATTTTGTAAGTGATACACACATTTTTCATGAAAATTAACTTTGCTTCAAATTTACTTTCATTTGTTCATATTTCCGCTTGTACTATCCCGCTTTCATTTAATGGTAATCCCCATCTTCCTTGCATTCTTTTTTCCTTGTTTAAATCTGTTTGCCCGTGTCTAATTTCATAAATCAATGATGGAATCGTCTAATCTATAAAGTAGTTTTATGTGAAATCATTGAACTAACTTGATCCGTTAGTCTAGCAAGGAATATGTAGTACAATTCCAATGCCTTGCACTTACTTTACTTTTTCCTTCCCACCCCTTCTTCTGCAATTCCTTTGCAATTAACATATTAAAAAAACCATGTCCTACTAAAGCTATCGATTTATGCTCATGTGCATAATCAATTAGCAGTTGGACAGCCAATCCTGCCCTGTCTTTCGCCTGACGGAAAGACTCGCATTCGTTAGAATATCCACTAAACCACAGTAATCTTAAAATCACTGCCCAGATATTTGGCTTTAATCTTACATTAAATAATTTAGTTGGAATTGAAGGTAACTCTGTTTCTCTAAATAAACAATCAGAAACTATTTTCACTTTTGTATTTAATAACCTTGCTGATTCAACTGACCTTTTTAAATTGCTGGATAAAACAATTTTTGCAGTAGTTACTTTTTCAAGCGTTTCCGACGGGTATAATGACTCTTCAAACACGCCGTTAAAGTCATATTTTCCCACCCATTTCTTAAACTCCATACAAGTCATTTTATTATTTTCAGTCAGTAGTGATCTTCCATGCCGAATCAATGAAATTTCCATATACATCTCCTTGTAATAACAATGATTTTTGTACTAATAACTTGTTATTTTCTATAAAAAGATTAACCATCCTTGTTTAACCAAGCTCGATGTACGTCTATTAAAGTACACGTTAGTTTAAAAATACCATAAAAAAAGCGATCTCCGGAGAGACCGCTTTGATGATTTAGATTATTGAGTGATGATTTCTTCGATTAATTTTGGTGCTTTGGTTGGTTCTTTTGAGAACTCAATATATTTGTACAATATCTCCATAACTTTTTCTACATTTTGAGTGTTAGCGTGGATTGTTGCAAGGGACTCGCCCTCTTTAACCGCATCGCCAACTTTTTTGTGAAGCACGATGCCGACTGCCAAATCAATTTCAGATTCTTTTGTCGCACGTCCCGCTCCAAGAATCATAGCAGCTGTACCAATTTCGTCAGCTTCAATGAAAGAGATAAATCCGCTTTCTTTTGAAGGCACTTCAAACGTATATTGAGCTTGTGGCAACAATTCTGGTGAGTCTACAACTGCTGGATTTCCACCTTGACCTTCAATGAAATTTTTCAGAATTTCAATCGCAGATCCATTTTCAATTACTTCAAGTAGCATACCGCGTGCTTCTTCCAAATCCTTTGCTTTGCCACCGACAACGACCATTTGACTTCCTAGGACCATACATAGTTCTGTTAAATCTTCAGGACCTTTACCGCGAAGTGTATCAATCGCTTCTTTCACTTCTAGTGAATTACCAATTGCAAACCCTAAAGGTTGGCTCATATCAGAGATAATAGCCATCGTTTGGCGACCTACGTTGTTGCCGATCTGTACCATCGCTTTTGCTAGGGCACGTGCGTCTTCAACAGTTTTCATGAACGCACCTTCGCCAGTTTTCACGTCAAGAACGATTGCATCTGCACCTGCTGCGATTTTCTTACTCATAATCGAACTTGCGATTAACGGGATGCTGTTAACAGTTCCCGTAACATCACGAAGCGCATATAATTTTTTGTCTGCAGGAGTCAAATTACCACTTTGACCGATTACAGCAAGCTTCATTTCATTAACTTGTTTCGTAAATTGTTCAGTCGTCAATTCAACATGGAAGCCTTCAATTGCTTCCAGTTTGTCAATCGTACCACCTGTATGACCTAGGCCACGTCCACTCATTTTAGCAACTGGCACACCACATGCTGCCACTAAAGGTCCAAGTACTAATGTGGTTGTGTCACCCACGCCTCCAGTTGAATGCTTATCCACTTTAATACCTTCAATGCCAGACAAGTCAATCTGATCGCCTGACTCTACCATGGCAATTGTTAAATCTGCACGTTCGCGATCGTTCATGTCCTGGAAGTAAATAGCCATCAGTAAAGCACTCACTTGATAATCGGGAATGCTTCCGTTTGTATATTGCTCAATGAAAAAACGAATTTCTTCAGTTGTTAATTCCGCGCCATCACGTTTTTTTTCAATTAAATCAACCATTCTCATGAATATTCACCTATCCTTCAGTTTAAGTGGGAAAGGAAACTGCGGCCAAATTTAGGCATAGAAACATTAAAGTTTTCCGCAATAGTCGCCCCTATATCGGCAAATGTTTCGCTTAGTGGAAGTTCTTTGCCTTCCGTAAAGCGAGTTGAATAAGCCAGCACCGGTACAAATTCACGTGTATGATCCGTACCTGGGAAGGTAGGGTCATTTCCGTGGTCCGCTGTGATAATTAGTAATTCTTCATCAGTCAAAGCATCCAACACTTCTGGCATACGTGCATCGAAAGCTTCCAATGCTTCTCCGTAACCGATTGGATCACGACGGTGACCATACAATGCGTCAAAATCAACAAGATTCAAGAAACTGATGCCATGGAAATCTCTTTTCACGACTTCAGCCAACTTGTCCATTCCGTCCATATTATCTTTTGTACGCAATGACTCAGTTACACCTTCATTGTTGTAAATATCCGAGATTTTACCAATGGCAATCACATCATAATTTGCATCTTTTAATTCGTTCATCACTGTACGTTCAAACGGTTTCAACGCGTAGTCATGACGATTCGTTGTACGCTTGAATTCACCAGGTTGTCCGATGAATGGACGTGCAATAACGCGTCCTACTAAAAACTCGGGTTCAAGTGTTAATTCGCGTGCAATTTCACAGATTTTATATAGTTCTTCTAACGGGATAATTTCTTCGTGAGCAGCAATTTGCAATACTGGATCTGCAGACGTATAAACGATAATTGCACCTGTTWCCATATGCTCTTGTCCTAACTCGTCCAAGATTTCCGTACCACTTGCTGGTTTATTGCCAATGACTTTACGTCCTGTCTTTTCTTCCAAAGCATTGATTAATTCATCAGGGAATCCGTCTGGGTACACTTTAAACGGTTGATTAATGTTAAGTCCCATGATTTCCCAGTGACCTGTCATTGTATCTTTACCAACTGACGCTTCCTGCATTTTTCCATAATGAGATGAAGGAATCGTTACAGGCTGAATACCTTGGAATGGACGAATATTGGAAAGTCCCATTTTTTCAAGGTTTGGCATGTTCAAGCCATTCATTTTTTCTGCAATATGTCCCAGTGTATCGGAACCTGTGTCCCCGAAAGATTGGGCATCTGGTGCTTCGCCAATTCCAACGGAGTCTAGAACAACTAAGTGAATGCGTTTAAATGATTTATGTGTCATACATATCCTCCTTCAACTTCTACTCATATCTTATCAAACGTTTGGAAAAAATACACGTCAGACTTCTGACGAATTAAGTCGAATTATGCTCGCGGATGAAATTGTTTATACACATCTTTCAAACGGGTTTTACTGACATGCKTATAAATCTGAGTCGTCGAGATATCTGCATGTCCTAGCATTTCCTGTACAGCGCGTAAATCTGCTCCATTTTCAATTAAATGTGTGGCAAATGAATGGCGCATAGTATGAGGCGTAATATCATTTTGAATGCCCGCTTGTATTGAGTATTCTTTCATAAGCTTCCAGACCCCTTGTCTGGTCAATCCTTTTCCTCGTTGGTTAACAAAAATAACGTCGGTGCGATGTGTTGGTTTAATCAGTTTTGGACGACCTTCTTTTAAATATTGTTCACATGCTGCCAGTGCTGTTCGTCCAAGAGGAATGATTCTCTCTTTTCCGCCTTTACCGAAGCATCGAACAAATCCCATCGTTAAATGTAAATCTTCCATATTTAATGTAATACATTCACTAATCCGCATCCCCGTCCCGTAAAGAATCTCGAGCAATGCACGATCCCGTAGCCCTTGAGGTTTCCCCAAGTTGGGTGCCGCAATCAATTCCTCTACTTCTTCAATTGACAATATTTTCGGAAGTGTACGATCCATTTGTGGCATTTCCAAGTGGACCGAGGGATCTGCACCGGATACTTTTTCCCGCAGTAAAAACTGATGGAATGACCGGATTGACGAAATATGACGGGCTAATGTTCGCGAAGATTTACCACTCGTCTTTAACGCTTGCAAGTGAGAAAGAATATGAATTCGCTCGACGTCGTTCAAAGTGGATAATTGCTGTACTTTAGAAAGGTCCTTAATATATGCAAGTAAATCTCGTTCGTACGAAGTTAAAGTATTGGTTGATAATTGTCTTTCTACACGTAGAAAATGAAGATAATCTGCGACTGCATCTTGCATTTCTTTCATAATGATACCTCCCTGTAAAAACACTTTTATGTATATATATGGACAATATATTTTTATTAATGAAAACGTAAAAAAGGATAGCAATTCTGCCATCCTTTTGTTTTACAGTAAACATGTCTGTGTCGAGCTAGAAGCGATGTTTTCCGCTTTTCTGTTACTCAGACTCTTCTTTTTCATCGTGGGTATCGTGGCAGCGCCAACAAATACCATGGAACGTCAACCTGTGATCTTTAATACGGAAATTCCATCTTTTTTCAACAACGGCTTCCACATCTTCCAGCAAGTCCTCCTGGATTTCATCTACGGCTCCACATTCAATACATACGAGATGGTGATGGAAGTGTGCTGCACCTTCCTGACGCAAGTCGTATCTTGAAACGCCGTCTCCAAAGTTAATTTTATCGACAACTTTTAATTCGGTAAGAAGTTCAAGCGTTCGATATACTGTTGCAAGTCCAATATCAGGTGCTTTATTTTTAACGAGAAGATATACATCTTCTGCGCTCAAATGATCTTCTTCATTTTCAAGAAGCACTCTAACTGTCGCTTCACGCTGTGGCGTCAGTTTATAGCTCGCACCATGAAGCTGCTTTTTTATCCGGTCAATACGGCTCTCCATGTGACGCCCCCCCAAACTTCCTTCATTATACCAAATTGGTCTTTCCCTTTACAAGATAGAGAAAGTTATCCAAATGATAATAATTATAATCTAGTTTCGATTATAAACCATGAATATAAGGAAGGACAAACAATTCAAGTCCAATTAATACAATATAGATTAGACTTAGTACGCCGATACCTTTAAAACTGCGGGCTTGTTTGAATTGATTATACGATGGTGGTGGGACAAGTAAAAATCCAATCAGTAGTAATAAAGAACAATAAATTAACTGGAATGGGAACCACCATAATGCATATGCCCAAAATTCTGTTTCCTGTGCAATTAAAAAACCTGAGCAAATTCCCCAAAAAACAGCTCTCATTGTACCTATTAATAGAATGGTATATTTCAGGATTAAATGAGTAGCAAAAAGAAGKAATAATAAAATCGTAACGAGTTGCGGGAGAATTGAATCAAAACCACTTGGTATGTTTTCATTTAAAAGTCTTGGGTCTATCCAATGTATGACTCTTTCAACTTGATCAAAAGGCATTTTTGAATACAGCCATAACCCACCTAAATAACCGATGACTAGCAATCCTAGTAAATAAAATATTGGGAAAGAGCGAGTCAACATCCGCCACCTACCTTTCATAGAGTAGCTTATGCGTGTCCCACTATCAATCATTCATCGATTTTGTAAATATTCCTTAGCCCAAAGAACACTATATGCTGTTTTTGCATCAAAGATTTGGCCAGACTTCATCATTCCTTCTGCTTCTTCTAAGGTTGCCTCGATTATTTCAACAAACTCATCTTCATCCAGTGATGCTGCGTTTTCAATTTTTGACAATCCTTCTGCCACATATAGGTGAATAATTTCGTCTGCAAAGCCCGGAGAAGTTGCGAACGATTGAATGTGTGTCAATTTCTCACAACCGTACCCAGTTTCTTCTTCCAGTTCTCTTCTTGCCGTTACTTCCGGCTCTTCTCCCGGCTCTAGTTTCCCTGCAGGCGTCTCAATCAGAGAACGTTCGAGCGCTTTTCGATATTGCTCGACAAAGACAATTTTACCTTTGTCTGTAATCGGTACAATGGCAACCGCTCCAGGGTGTTTAACCAATTCACGCTTCGAAGTCTTACCATTTGGCAATATTACTTCATCCACTCGAAGAGAAATAACTTTCCCTTCATAAATCGGTGTTGACGATATAGATTTCTCTTCATATTTTTTCATATTTTTCGCCCTTTCTGTTTGTCTATTTTCAAAGACAATTGTACCATGTATGAAATGAGGAGGCTGACTGATGAATAAACGCGAACTTGGACAAAGTGGAATAATGGTATCGGAAATCGGACTGGGTTGTATGTCTCTTCCGACAAATCAACGTGAAGCCCAACTAATAGTGGATGCAGCCATTGAACATGGAATTACATACTTTGATACAGCGGATTTATATGATAAAGGTAAAAATGAAGATGTTGTTGGACACACTCTGAAAGGAAAACGACAAGACATCATTTTGGCTTCGAAGGTGGGTAACAAATGGAATGAAGATGCATCAGGTTGGACGTGGGATTCATCAAAGTCATATATCACGTCTCAAATTAAAGAAAGTCTACAAAGGCTTCAAACCGATTATTTAGATCTATATCAATTACACGGAGGCACGATGGAAGATGATTTAGAAGAAGCAGTCGATGCTTTTGAATCTTTAAAAAAAGAAGGTTTAATTCGAGCATACGGCATTTCATCCATACGCCCGAATGTCATTCATCGTTTCCTACGTAACGGTAATGCTAGCTCTGTCATGATGCAATACAGCATGTTAGACCGCAGACCCGAAGAATGGTTTGACATGATTGCATCACATAGTGCATCAGTTGTCACCCGGGGTTCTCTCGCAAAAGGTCTGCTTACGCCAGATGCATTGAAACGTGCCGAAAAATCGGATGGATACGGAGAATACAAAAAAGAAACTTTAATAGAAACACTTTCACAACTCACTAAAACCACTCAATATCTTCATAGTGCGGCATTGGCATTTGTTCTTCAATACAACCAAGTGTCCGCTATCTTAGCAGGAGCAAGCTCATCAAATCAATTAGAGGAAACGATGCAAGCATATCATCAACCTATGACCCTTGAGCAACTAGCACACTTGAAGGAATACTTAAGAGCCGATATTTATAAAGACCATCGCCTTTAAAAAATCGTTATAATTCTAAATCTCGTGCTTATACTCCTTATAGATTGAAACCTACCTATTTGTTAAAACGTATACATATGGATTCAAGGAGGCGATATGAATGACGAAGTTTATTGATGACTTTGCCGGTGCACTATATGATATCTTCAAGTTTGCGTTAAGGAGTATGTGTTATTTTATCGCAGGTATGATCATCGTTGGCGTCCCTCTTTACTTAATTGCAATGATTTTTGATATTTTTAATTAAATAGTTCGCTGATGATGGCAAAACAAAAAGGACTTCAAAAATTCGAAGTCCTTTTATTCTTAAAATTTATTACCCTTCATTCCATACTCATCTAGAAGTTCAGCAAAGGATTTGTTTTTCTCTTTTTGTTTACGATCAAATTCAGCTTGCGCGAGGCGTTCTTCTTCCTGTTGACGCTCTGTATCCTGTAACTGCTTTTTAGCTAACTTCAGTTTTTCAAGCACATCCCCTTGCAGTTGATCGGACAATGTGTTGCCTGATGATTGTTCAGATCGCTCAGGTTGTCTGCGTTGTTGCTGTTGTTGTTTCTTTTTTGCCATCTTTTTTCACCTTCTACCTATGCTCTTTTCACAATTGTAGCGACACCTTGTCCGCCACCAATACATAAAGTTGCTAACCCTGTCTTCGCATCTTGTCTAGCCATTTCATGAAGCAGAGATACAAAAATACGTGCACCACTCGCGCCTATTGGATGTCCGAGAGCGATTGCACCACCATTAACATTCAGCTTGTCATGATCAAATGCAAGCTCGCGATCTACAGCAATTGATTGTGCTGCAAAAGCTTCATTTGCTTCCACTAAGTCAATATCCGCCATTGATAGGCCTGATTTTTCAAAAACATTTTTCACTGCTTTAACAGGGCCAATTCCCATAACGGATGGATCAACACCCGCTGATGCGTTCGCTACAATCGTTGCTAATGGTGTTAAACCTAACTCATCTGCTTTTTCTTTAGACATAACGATAACCGCTGCTGCTCCGTCGTTAATACCGGAAGCATTCCCAGCAGTGACACTGCCTTCTTTTTTAAACGCTGGTCGCAATTTACCTAACTTCTCTGCTGAAGTCCCACGTTTTGGATATTCGTCCGTATCAAATACGATTGGGTCTCCTTTGCGTTGTGGAATTTCGACAGCAACGATTTCTTCTTTAAATTTCCCGCCGTCAATCGCCTGAACCGCACGTTCCTGTGAACGAGCTGAGAATTCATCTTGTTGTTCACGTGTAATTTCGTAACGGTCACATAAATTTTCTGCTGTTATGCCCATATGGTAATCATTGAAAGCACACCATAAGCCGTCAGAAATCATGCTATCCACCACTTTTTGGTCGCCCATTCGGAAACCTTCACGCGCATTTTTCAACAAATACGGAGCTTGGCTCATGTTTTCCATTCCACCTGCCACAACAATGTCCGCATCTCCTGCGATAATAGCCTGTGTTGCCAAATGAATCGCTTTCAATCCTGATCCACACACTTTATTAATTGTCATGGAAGGAATTGTTTCATGAAGACCTGCAAGAATCGATGCTTGTCTAGCAGGGTTCTGTCCCAACCCAGCTTGCAAAACATTCCCCATGATCACTTCACTCACTTGATTTGGTTCTAGACCCGCTTTTTCTAATGCTTCTTTTATGACAATCGCACCTAACTTTGTAGCCGGTACGTCTTTTAATGCCCCTTGGAAAGAACCTATTGCTGTACGGACAGCACTTACTACAACCACTTCTCTTGTTGACATTGAAAATCCCCCTAATCCCCTAAGAAAATATATTTGCTAGCACCCCTATCTCATCATTACAATAGAATGAAGGAGGGATGATATGTTTAGTTTACCAAACAATGTGACAATTATCGAGGTCGGTCCAAGAGATGGACTTCAGAATGAGAAAAATGAGGTTTCAACCGAAAATAAGCTTTCATTTATTCAAGCATTACAAACAGCGGGAATAGATGAAATGGAAATCACTTCGTTTGTATCTCCAAAATGGGTCCCACAAATGGCCGATGCAACCGAGATTGTACAAGGGGTTCACAAGCAAGGACGTCAAATTGTGCTAACGCCCAACTCTAAAGGAGTGGAACGTGCACTTTCTGCAGGAGCAAAAAATGTAGCAGTTTTTGTAGGTGTCAGTAATACATTCAATTTAAAGAACATAAATAAAACAACGGCGCAAAGCATGCAGGAATTAAAACCTGTTATCATCGATTTAAAACAACAAGGAATTTTTGTTCGTGCATGTATCTCTACGGCTTTTTATTGTCCGTATGAAGGAAAAATCGACATTAATGAAACGCTGGCTTTATGCAAAGAGTTCGCAAGCTGGGGTATTGACGAACTTAGTGTTGCCGATACAATCGGCATGGCGAATCCACAGGAAAGTCATGAATTATTCACTTTACTGATTCGTGAAATTCCACAAGTTTTGATGAATGCACATTTCCACGACACACGAAAAATGGGCTTAGCAAATATTTATGCGGCTCTTCTTGCAGGTGTAACACGATTTGATACATCAGCTGGCGGACTGGGCGGTTGTCCTTTTGCACCCGGGGCAACAGGAAATGTAGCAACTGAAGATGTCGTGAATATGTTACATACAATGGGAGTAAACACAGGAATTGACCTGAATAAATTATGTAAAGCGGTTTCTATTATAGCTCCTCACGTTTCGAGACCGATAGATACGGGCATGTTTAGATTATACGAATTAAATCAAGCATAGGAGGATTTCCCATGAAGCGTCGCATTCTTTGGATCACCAGTATTCTCTCGAGTATTATGACCGCAGGAGCGGCGATTTTTGGTTTTGTGTTTACAAACCGACTCATGTATCTGAAGAAAAAAGATGATGCGTTTATATTAAATCGTGAAATTACCGCGAAAAGATTCGATGAGGCTTGGTTCAATATTGTACGAAAAACGGAGAAATGGATTGACAGCCCTAATGGCTACCCGGTTAAAGCAATTTTCCTGGAACCTTTGGATACAAATAACTTCGTCGTCATTTGTCACGGTGTCACAGAAAACAAAATAAATTCAGTAAAATATGCCCGTCTCTTTGAACGGTTGGGTTTTAATTCAGTTGTATATGATCATCGTCGGCATGGTGATTCTGGGGGTAAAACAACGAGTTTCGGTCACTATGAAAAAATGGATTTACAGGTAATAGTCAACGCAGTTAAAAACTATGCCGGTGAAGATGCAATCATTGGGATTCATGGGGAGTCGATGGGCGCCGCTACAACCATTCTGTATGCTGGAACTTTGGAAGATCAAGCTCATTTTTATATATCTGATTGTGCGTTTTCAGATTTTACCGATCAACTACTGTACTTAATGAAAAAAGAAACACCACTTCGTTCAAGTCTTGCAATAAAATTGGCGGATGTCTTTTTACGGGTACGGGACGGATATTCCATGAAACTTGTTTCACCTAGAGAAGCAGTATCTCATATCGAGAAACCGGTTTTATTCATTCATAGTTTACCTGACGATTTCATTTTGCCTGAAATGACTAAAGAGCTGTATGAGTTGAAACAAGGACCAAAACAATTAAAACTATTTGAAATTGGTCCCCATGCACAATCATATAATCAAAATGCTGAGGAATATGAAAAAACAGTCGCAGAATTCCTTCACACCTATGATCTTTTACCAACATTATAAAAACACAAGTCGTATTACCCATAAGACCTAGATATAATAACCAATAAAAAATAGCACTCACGGAGTGCTATTTTTTATTTTTGCATTTTATTCATTTGGTTCATCATTTGTTTCACTTGTTTTTCAGATGGTTTACGACCCATTTGAGCCATCATCATGCGAAGCATTTGTTCATTGATTGGTGGGTTCTCTTTTAAATACTTCATCATATATTGACGGGCGCCATAAAAACCGATTACAGCTCCACCTACTAACGCCACGATGATTAAAGTAATTGCTAACCATAATTGCATTGTTGTTTTCCCCCTTCTCGGTGATTAACCTTACTTTCTATCTCCAAGAAGGATTATACAACAAAACCCTTCTCCTTACTAGGCGAAGTCTAGAATTTCTGTAAATGAATGAATGGATCCTACTTTGATTGGCTTAAGCCAGCCAAAGGATGCTTCTTCTTGCTGGAAAGCCATATAGCAATCACTAGAATCGGAAAACCCTGCAAATAAATCCAAATCAAGCATATGGGACCCCTTACACCACACATGTACACAATATGGTTCAAACTTCATTTGAATTGAGCCTTTTAATGGATGTTCAAGCAACAGTTTATGCATATCCTGTTCGTTATGCGAAAACAAACGACTTAGTTTTCTCTCCAAACTTTGTTTGATGAATTCTTCATCTATTTTCTCGCACACATATGTCATCTCATTATGGTCCTGGTTACTTTGCATATTGTCTCTTCCCAGTATTTCCTGAAGCATTTTTTCCCGGCCTAAAACGAAAGGTTGGTATGCTTTTTTAATGTGAAAAATTTTATATGTTCGCATATGTTAAACCCCCACTTTTTTTATTAAGTATAAAGGGTGCTCTTCGCTAAAGTTGTCGAACTGCGATTCTGCTTGGTCACTTTTATTGACGAAAAAAAACAAGCAGTGGCGAATGCACACTACTTGTTTTTTCATTATTTATTCAATAAAGATTTCACACGCGCTACTACGTTTTCTTTAGAGAAACCAAATTCTTTCATAACGATTTCTCCTGGTGCGCTTGCACCAAAACGATCGATTCCTAACACACTGCCTTCGTCACCTGTGTAACGTTCCCAGCCAAATGATACGCCCATTTCGATAGCCAAACGTTTTTTGACCGTTTTCGGCAAGACACTATTTTTATATTCGGCATCTTGCTGTTCAAAGCGATCCCATGACGGCATCGAAATAACTGCTACATCAATTCCTTCTTCTGCTAACAGTTGTTGTGCATCCACAGCAAGTGAAACTTCAGAACCAGTTGCTAAGAGCAATGCGTCTGCCAGTTCTTTGTTTGCAGGAGAAACAACATAAGCCCCTTTTGCAACACCTTCAGCTGCTCGAGCAGCAGAGTGTTCTAGAACCGGTAAGTTTTGTCTAGATAAAATCAACGCTGTTGGCACTGATTTAGATGAAACAGCTAATTTCCAAGCTTCTGCCGATTCGTTGGCATCTGCCGGACGAATGACGGACAAGTTTGGCATAGCACGCAATGATGCCAATTGTTCAACCGGCTCATGCGTTGGACCATCTTCTCCAACTGCAATACTGTCATGTGTAAATACATAAGTAACAGGAAGCCCCATTAATGCTGATAAACGTACAGCTGGTCGTACATAATCGCTGAATACGAAGAATGTACCGCCAAATACGTGTAAACCACCATGTAGGGCCATACCGTTCAAGGCAGCACCCATCGCAAATTCACGAACACCGAACCAAATGTTACGGCCTTCGTACGAGTCACTTGAGAAATCACCCGCACCTTTGATTGTCGTCTTATTTGAACCAGCTAAATCCGCACTTCCTCCGAAGAATGAAGGGACAGTTTTTGCGATTGCATTCAAAACGTCACCAGAAGATGAACGAGTTGCATGAGAAGTACCAACTTCATAAACTGGAATTTCTGAATCGTAATTTTCAGGAAGATCCCCTTTAATTGCAAGCTCCAACTKTTGTGCAAGCTCTGGATATTCTGATTTATAAGATGCAAATTGTTCGTTCCAAGAAGCTTCATTTACCCCGCCAAGTTTTTCAGCTGACTCTTTGAAAGCAGCATAAACTTCTTCCGGTACATGGAAGTCTTGTTCGAAAGTCCATTTGTAGCTTTCTTTTGTAAGCAGTGCCTCATCTTTACCTAATGGCGCGCCGTGAACATCTGATTTACCAGATTTGTTTGGAGAGCCAAAACCAATGATCGTTTTCACTTCAATAAGAGTTGGTTGTCCTTTATGGTTTTTAGCCGTTTCAATAGCATTTGAAAGATCTTCTAGTGAATTCCCATCTGCTACATGCAAATAGTTCCAACCATAAGACTCAAAGCGTTTCTGAATTTTTTCAGAGAAAGACTTATTCAAATCCCCGTCCAACGAGATATCATTACTGTCGTACAATACAATAAGTTTATCCAATTGCAAGTGTCCTGCTAGTGAAATGGCTTCCGCAGCAACACCTTCCATTAAGTCCCCATCACCACATAAAGCATAAGTGTAATGATCAACAACTTCATGGTTCGGTTTATTGTAAACCGCAGCTAAATGGCGCTCAGCCATTGCCATACCAACTGACATAGCTATCCCTTGTCCAAGTGGTCCTGTTGTAGCTTCAACTCCAGCAGTATGACCGTATTCAGGATGTCCTGGTGTTTTAGAATTCCATTGTCGGAAGTTTTTAAGCTCTTCCATTGGTAAATCATAACCACCTAAGTGCAATAAGCTATAAAGCAACATAGAACCATGGCCCGCTGATAATACAAAACGGTCACGATTAAACCAGTTAGGATTTTCCGGATTATGACGTAAATGTTTCGTCCAAAGAGTATACGCCATAGGGGCTGCACCCATTGGTAAACCTGGATGACCTGAATTTGCTTTTTCAATCGCATCGATTGATAACGTGCGGATAGTACTGATGGCTAAATGATCTACGTGTTGAGACATACTTGACATCCTTTCTGATACAGAAGTTTTCTTCATTCCTTAGTGTAGTCAACTTTTGATAAACTGACAACGGTTAGCAAATGTTGATTTAATTCAGAAATTTCTTTTCTTTTAACGCTTTCACTTTATCTGGTGTAACATCATTGCCTTCTGGATCAACCATTTTAACATTTTCAATGGTACTTCTCATAGATGAACGAAACGTTTCAAGATATTCTTTTCGTAAGGACGTTTGTTCTTTCGCTTCTTCTATAGTAAGACCCACAGACTTGGATTTTTTGGACAATTCATTAATTCGTGAAATTTTTTCAGGAGATAACATTCAATTCACACCTTCCTTCTAATAACCTTATTAAAAGGTATGCAAAAAAGACTTGGAGCGCAAGTATTTAGCCTCCGAGTCTTTCTTTATACTCAATATATCTTCGATGAACTGTGGCTTTGCTCACAGGAAAACCGAAACCTCTCAGTGTCGAAGCAATTTCTTCATAGGTCAGTCCGTTATTTCGCAATTTCACAATTTCTTCGATAGGAATATCTTTTCGTTCTCTTCCTTCTGGATTCCCTTGATCTCTGAGATTTTTTTCAGGCTTGAAACCGTGTTCTACTGCCCTTCTCATCCCTCTACGAATTTTCGCATTATGCAATTTCCGTTGGTATTCTTCTACCAGCGCTAAAATTTCCAACATCATCGTATCCATTTCATTCAATCGGATTGAACCGCCATCGTTTAAAGAAATAACTTGAACCTCTAATTTTTTTAGCATATGTAAAATAGCCATTCGTGAATTGCCTCGTCCCAACCTTGTCTCATCCTGAATTAAAACGGTTGAAATTGAATGTTGTTTTACATAATCCAGTAAATCAAGCAATCCTTCTCGTTCTACAGAGTAACCACTATGTTGATCAATGAATACGTCCCAGACAAAATAATTCTGTTCAAGAGCGAACTGGCGTAATTCTTCTTCTTGGCGGGCCAGCGACGTCTCCTGAGCCTCTTTTTCCGTACTGACACGGCAATATAATACAACGGAATTAGAATTATCCATCACTCTGTGTCTCCCGCATATTCCACTCCATGATCTGGTGCGTATTGCTGTAGAGAGTCTGGAATAATTAAAGAATCACCTGAATGAATCATTTGTGAGTTTAGGTTGTTTGCTACCATCACTTCAGAAATCCAATCCTGTTTTGGTGTATTACCACGATATTTTTCAGATAGCGTCCAGAGTGTATCTCCATCTTTTATGTAGATTTCATTGTAAGATTCCTCATGGTTTACATTAAAAAGCACAAAAAATAGTGTGCAACCCAAAGTTACTGCTACTAATAAAGAAATAAATTGATTGTTTTTTATCCAATTCATGTTGTTTCCTCCTCGAACCGAATGTTTGTTCGGAATATATGCTATCACTATAAACCGAACACTTGTTTCTTGTCAACAATAATTAGAACCTATGTTTGCATTTTTATAGTCGGATTGTTATACTACTCTTAGATGAAAGAGACAACCATTTAGGTGAAGAGGTGAACTAGTTGAAAAAAGTTTCGAAACGACAAGAAGATATATTGGCTTTTATAAAAGATGAAGTTCGAAAAAAAGGGTATCCACCTTCCGTACGTGAAATCGGTGAAGCGGTTGGACTTGCTTCTAGCTCGACAGTTCATGGTCACTTAGCTCGATTGGAAAGCAAAGGATTAATAAGACGCGACCCTACAAAGCCACGTGCTATTGAAATTTTAGAGCTTGATAACGTTACAGAAATACGACCAAACGTTGTTAATGTGCCTTTGATCGGTAAAGTTACTGCAGGATTGCCTATTACTGCCATTGAAAATATTGAAGAGTTCTTCCCTCTTCCTGAGACTTTCGGAACTTCAGAAGACAATCTCTTCATGCTAGAAATTATGGGAGATAGTATGATAGAAGCCGGAATTTTAAATGGTGACTATGTTGTCGTGAAACAGCAGCAAACTGCAAATAATGGTGATATCGTTGTTGCCATGACTGAAGATGATGAAGCTACTGTTAAACGGTTCTTTAAAGAAAAATCATATTTCCGCCTTCAACCTGAAAACTCATCAATGGAGCCAATAATCGTTGAACAAGTTTCGATACTTGGTAAAGTCGTTGGGGTTTATCGTCAAATCCATTAAATTATTAATAAAAGGCTGATCCATTTGTCTAATGCATAGACTTTGGATTAGCCTTTTTTGTGAAGTTATATCAATTGTATGTAAATCTTAGTTGAATTATCACTCTTAAAATAATCTTGTAGACTTATGGTGACTATGCTATACTAGTAAATGAGCCGATATCACGCCGACTGACATTTTCATCTTCAGTCGGCCTTTTTGTGCACTTTTTTTGTGTTAAACTGAATTTCCGAAATTTTAATAGTTTACTTTAACCCTTTATCCTTTAAATACTGTGTATTTCTTCTTGCTTTAAAACGAACATCATTGTTTTTCCACCAGGCCCACATTGAT
>NZ_JBFUIO010000057.1:0-17053 GCF_056401835.1 Paenisporosarcina sp. P4_D4
GAAAAGCAATCATACGTACAATCATGATTTTACCGTGGGCTGTTCCATCGTTCATCACAATCTTGATTTTCTCGGGTATGTTCAACGAAACTTTCGGTGTCATCAATAAATCCATCCTTCCCTTAATAGGGCTCGAAGCTGGGTTGCCTTGGATGACGAATGAAATGTGGACGAGATTTGCGTTGATTATGATTCAGACATGGTTAGGATTCCCGTTCATTTTTGCGATGACAACAGGGGTTCTTCAATCCATTCCTGATGAATTGTATGAAGCAGCAAATGTGGACGGCGCATCCATCATGCAAAAGTTCTTCTCGATTACGTTGCCGTTAGTGTTGTATGCGACGGCGCCAATAATCATTACGCAATATACATTCAATTTTAATAACTTTAACGTTATTTTCCTGTTCAACGGGGGAGGTCCTGCGATTCCGAGCCAAAATGCCGGGGGTACCGATATCCTCATATCCTGGATCTATCGTTTGACCATGACCAGTGCACAATACGGAAAAGCGGCTGCTGTCACCATGATTCTTTCAATCATTGTCATCTCCGTAGCGTTATGGCAATTTAAACGCACGAAATCTTTCCAAGAGGAGGATATGATGTAACATGAGTAATAAAAAAAGCAGAATCATCCGCCTCACGTTATCTTATTTAGCTATTTTAGCGATGGTTGCCATTGTTGTGTATCCATTGCTATGGGTTATTGGATCTTCATTAAATCCAGGTCAAAGTTTATCAGGCTCAAAAATGTTTCCCGATAATCCAACATTCAAACATTATGATTTCTTGTTTGATACAGAGAAATCCAATTACCTTCTTTGGTATTGGAATTCCATGAAAATAAGTGTAATTACGATGGTTTTAACGGTTATCTCTGTGTCATTTACAGCTTATGCCTTTTCACGATACCGTTTCTATGGAAGAAAGAATGGCTTGCTGACATTTTTAATCCTGCAAATGATTCCAAACTTTGCAGCATTAATCGCAATTTTCGTATTAGCCATCCGTACAGGTTTGATTGATACGCATCTAGGATTAATTCTTGTGTATGTAGGTGGACAAATACCGATGAATACGTATCTGATGAAAGGTTATTTGGACACCATTCCAAGAGAACTGGATGAATCGGCAAAAATGGATGGTGCAGGTCATATGCGCATCTTCTTCCAAATTGTTATGCCTTTGGCTAAACCAATCATTGCAGTAGTTGCATTGTTCTCGTTCATCGCACCTTTGGGTGATTTCATCCTCGCACGGATTTTACTACGCGATGATCAGAAATTTACACTTGCCGTCGGTCTTTACGAAATGGTGGCCAAGCAGTTTGGTAATGAATTCACAAAGTTCGCAGCAGGTGCAGTATTAGTAGCAATTCCTATCGCGATTCTGTTCTTGATGTTCCAAAAATATTTCGTATCTGGTCTAACAGCAGGCGGGACAAAGGGTTAATACCCATGTTTTTATAAATAAGCTTTGTTAACTGTTAATGTGGATTTTTTATTAAAAGTGATGGAATCTGCGACAAAAAAACCTTCCTGCGGAAAAACCTAAAAGCCTGTGCTCCTGTTTCTGTTTCTGCTTTTGCATCGCTACGCTAGCTTCGAAACATGAAGGTGCGTTGCATCGCTGGGCAGCTTCGTCGCCAAGATTATGGTCAAACTACATTTTTGGATTTTGGTTCTTTATGAGACGAAATCAAAAAATAACCACTTGAATATCAATTATTTTGTAAATTAATTCGTCAACAATCGTTATAATAGATTTATATGAATTATGGTTATGAAGTTCTTAAAGAGAGGATGAGGAGCTTTGGCCATCACAATCAAAGACGTTGCCAAACTATCAAATGTGGCACCTTCAACCGTGTCGAGGGTCATTGCGAATAACCCTCGAATCAGTGAAAAAACTAAAATTAAAGTAAGAGCTGCTATGGATGAGCTAGGCTATCATCCGAATTTTATCGCTCGCAGTTTAGCCAATCAGTCAACAAGAGTCATTGGATTGGTTTTGCCAAACTCAACAGATGTATTCTTCCAGAATCCATTTTTCCCGACAGTATTGAGAGGGTTAAGTGACGGAGCAAATGAACGACATTATGCCTTGCAGATCAATACGGGAAATACAGATGAAGAGATTTTTTACGGGGTTGTACAAATGGTGCAGGGCGGCCGTGTTGACGGAGTCATCCTTTTATATTCCCGGATTGAAGACAAAGTCTTGAATTATTTGAGGGAAAGAAATTTTCCTTTTGTCGTAATAGGAAAACCGTTTAAAGACGTGGAGCAAATTACATATGTAGATAACGATAACTATAAAGCGACAAAAGAAGCGACGAGTTACTTGCTGAGCCTGGGTCATAATCAAATAGGTTTTATTGGTGGAGATCTGAACTTCGTGGTGACGGTCGAGCGGTTACTTGGTTTTGAAAAAGCTCTAGGTGAAGCTGGTCTTCAAAGCAACGACGATTATATTATACACAGTCAGTTTTTACGTGAAGGTGGGCAAGAGGCTATTGGGAAGCTCATCAATCTGGAAGAACCTCCTACCGCTTTGGTGGTGGCTGATGATTTAATTGCACTTGGCGTTTTGAATACATTGTTGGAAATGAATATTTCCGTCCCTGAAGACATGTCGATCATCAGCTTCAATAATGTGCTTTTTACTGAACTGTCCCATCCACCTTTAACCTCAGTTGATATCAATATTTTCGAAATCGGCTATCAGGCGGCAAAAAGCATGATTCAACTATTGGAAAATCCAAATGAACCAGTTAAGCGGATCATAGTGGACCACGCAATCATCAAACGTTGCTCATGTTCAGAAAGCACTAAAAATATCAGTGATCTTTAGGAAATGATAAAAAAGCTCGTCCAAATTTTATTGGACGAGCTTTTTTCTATTCCAATTGATCATCGAAATAATTGACGACTCCATTGTAAATGCCCAAAGATGCTTGTTCTCTGAATTGTTCAGTCGTCACTGCACGTTCTTCTGATGGATTACTCAGGAAACCAAGTTCAATCAAGATCGCTTGCTGACGATTTTCTCGCAGTACGAGATAATTTCCGGGCTGAGCACCGCGGTCACGCAAGGAAATTGTGTTCCCAAGGGATCGATGTACACTTTGAGCAAGTCCTTTTTGATAGCCATGCATGTAATAAGTAGTGAACCCATTAATCGCACTGCTATCGGTTGCGTCATAATGAACACTGATAAAAGCATCTGCAGCGAGTTGATGGCCGATAGCCACGCGTTTTCGTAAGTCAACATAGACATCGGAATCACGTGTCATGACTACATTGGCCCCAGCAGACTGTAATTTGCTTGCCAGAAGTTCAGATGTGCGAAGAGTAATTCCTTTTTCATCCGTTCCTCTGGCTCCTGTAGTGCCGTGATCATTTCCACCATGCCCAGGATCGACAATGATGGTTAATCCATTTAATGTGCCTTTTTTACGTTTTGATTTTGATTTCTGTTGGTGTGTTTCTTTTTCAGAGGCATCGGTAGAGATTACCCAATTGGCAACATAGCCTTTCGTGCCATTTGGCGTTTTTACTTCATACCAATCTCCATTTTGTCCGGTTGTTTCAAATGATTCGCCAGCATTTGCACGATAGACGACTTCACCCGATGTGTCAGGGGTGGAACGCAAATTCGTACCATTGTATACGATAGAGATATTTTTGATTTTCGTTTTTTTACTACCTTGTTCTTTTTTCGGCTTCTCGGAAGAAGCAGTACTGGCAGTTGCAGTCAATGTGCCATAAAAAGAATAGACCCAGCCACTTTCATTAGATGAAAGTTCGATATTCACCCAATTGTGTTGTTTTTCAATAATTTTAAAACGTTCCCCTTTATTGACGTTGGCAACTTTTTTTGCTGTTAAATCTGGTTTGGAACGGACGTTAAGACTATCAACTGAAACTTCGAACTGATTTTCTTTCTTCGCGCTTTGCTTGGAAGGCTTAGAATCGTTTGTTTGAACCGTTATGTATTCTTTCGCAACAAAACCTTTAACTTGATTAAAGGAAATTTCAGCCCATTTTCCATGATCAGTCAACAGTGTCGCTTGATCGCCGGCAGAAAGTTTTGCCAGGACCGCTGCATCAATCGAAGGTTGGGAACGGACATTTAATCTATCTACTTTAGAAACAACAAGTTGTCCGGTCGCTTGTTTCTTTTCACCCAATTGCTTCGTGTACCAAGATGCAACCCATCCCTCAGAAGTACCACGACGAACCTTTAACCAATCACCCTGTTGTTCAAGAACTAGCATTTGATCGCCCATTTCCATAGAAGCAATAATCGGATAGGCAAGTCCCGGTCCTGAACGTAAATGTAAATTTGATACAGTCKACTGGACATTTTCACCTTCAGCTTGTATAGATGAAGGTAGGATAAGAGATAATAATAAAAATAGTGCTACTAAAATTTGCCGATTTTGTCGAAGTTGAAATTTTGTCATAAAATCCCTCCTTTTTTTACATTGTAAAGACTGTTGGCTGAAAAAACTATAGCTTTCTGAAAAAAGGTTGACATCTCATACGACAGTCATTAAGATAAGGTATAATCTGAATCAAACAAATTGCCAATGACCAAGAAAGTAGCTGTTTAATACGCTGTTAAGAGAGGGAAAGACGTGGCTGAAATCTTTCCTACAGAAGCACTCAGTGAACAACACTTGGTAGGTTTTTCGTCGAAATACCCTCGCGGTGCAGTAGGCGGAAACGGAACCGGTCGTTATCCGGACTTGAGAGGACACAAGCTTTTTGTGTCAATTAGGGTGGAACCGCGGAAGCTAACATTAGCTCTCGTCCCTTGCGTTTTTGCGCAAGGGGCGGGAGCTTTTTATATTGTCCATGAAAGGAGACATTAATATGTCGATTAATGTGCCAAGAGGAACAAAAGATTTACTGCCAGGTGAAACAGAAAAGTGGCAAGCAGTTGAAGAATTAATTCGGGATACGTGTCGGTTGTTTCAGTATAAGGAAATCCGTACACCTATTTTTGAACATACTGAACTGTTCACGCGAAGTGTAGGGGATACGACAGATATCGTACAAAAAGAAATGTACACGTTTACCGACAGAGGCGATCGCTCCTTAACTTTACGCCCTGAGGGAACAGCATCAGTCGTACGTTCATTTGTAGAAAATAAATTATTCGGACTGCCTAATCAACCGGTTAAATTATATTACATGGGTCCGATGTTCCGATATGAGCGTCAACAAGCGGGTCGCTACCGTCAATTCGTACAATTCGGCGTTGAAGCAATCGGAAGTAAAGATCCAGCAATTGATGCTGAAGTCATGGCACTTGCTATGAATGTCTATAAAAAAGCAGGATTGAAGAAAATCAAATTGGTTCTCAACTCTTTAGGAGATACAGAAAGCCGACAAGCTCACCGTGATGCATTAATTGCTCACTTTGCTCCTCACATCCAAGAATTTTGTTCGGACTGTCAAAACCGTCTGCAAAAAAATCCGCTTCGTATTCTTGATTGCAAAGTAGACCGTGAGAATCCATTAATGGGTACAGCTCCTCAATTACCGGACTACTTAAATGAAGAATCTCTGACTTATTTTGAAAAAGTAAAACACTACCTTGATATTTTATCGATTAAATATGAACTCGATCCGAATTTAGTACGTGGTCTTGATTATTACAATCACACAGCTTTTGAAATCATGAGTGAAGGTGAAGGCTTTGGCGCCATAACGACTCTTTGTGGCGGTGGCCGCTATAATGGGTTAGTCGAAGAACTAGGTGGACCAGATTCTCCTGGGATTGGCTTTGGTATGAGTATCGAACGATTATTATTGGCATTGGAAGCAGAAGGTGAATCGTACACAAATAGCGATTCACTCGACTTTTATGTGGTAGCAATGGGTGAAGCTGCGAAAGATAAAGCCGTTTCATTCGTTTCCCAACTTCGTCAAAACAATATTTCAGCGGAAATGGATTACTTAGACCGTAAAGTGAAAGCACAAATGAAATCGGCCGATCGTCTGAACGCAAAATTCTCAGTAGTTATCGGAGATAATGAACTGGAAACGGGCAAAGTTTCACTGAAATATTTAGCAAATGGTACGCAGCAGGAATTGGCATTCGATGAAATTGTTGAACAATTTGAAGAAATCGCAACTAGAGCAATGGAGGAATTAGCATGACAAAACGTACACATCCATGTGGAGAAGTAGCAGAACAGGCAATTGGGCAACAAGTCGTATTAAAAGGATGGGTTCAAAAAAGACGTGATTTGGGCGGATTGATTTTCGTGGATCTTCGCGACCGTTCGGGCATCGTACAAATTGTTTTCAACCCGGACATTTCCCAGGAAGCGTTGGCTATCGCAGACAAATTACGTAATGAATTTGTCGTTGAAGTGAGCGGGGAAGTAGTTGCCCGTCAAGAATCACAAGTGAATCCTAACATGGTAACGGGACGTATCGAAGTTCAGGCAAATCTTGTGACCATTGTTAATGAAGCGAAAAATCCACCATTTGCGATTGAAAACCAATCAGATGTCAGCGAAGACTTACGATTGAAATATCGTTATTTAGACCTTCGCCGTCCTGTAATGTATGAAACATTTAAAATGCGTTCAGAAGTAACAAAATCGATTCGACGATTCTTGGATGAAGAAACATTCCTTGAAGTAGAAACACCAATCCTTACGAAATCAACACCGGAAGGAGCACGTGACTATTTAGTACCAAGCCGTGTGCATGACGGTGAATTTTACGCATTGCCACAATCACCTCAATTGTTCAAACAAATGCTGATGGTGTCAGGCTTTGAAAAATACTACCAGATTGCGCGTTGTTTCCGCGATGAAGATTTACGTGCAGACCGTCAACCTGAATTTACTCAAATCGACATGGAAATGAGCTTCATGTCAATGGAAGATATTCTTGAAATGAACGAACGCATGATGAAGAAAATGATGAAAGACGTCAAAGGCATTGAAATTGAAACGCCTTTCCGACGCATGAAATACACAGAGGCAATGGATCGATTCGGTTCTGATAAACCTGATGTCCGTTTTGGTCTTGAACTTCAGGACGTATCAGCATTGGTTGCGGATTCTTCATTCAAAGTATT
The DNA here is from genome assembly GCF_056401835.1 of Paenisporosarcina sp. P4_D4. Lineage (NCBI taxonomy): Bacteria > Bacillati > Bacillota > Bacilli > Caryophanales > Caryophanaceae > Paenisporosarcina > Paenisporosarcina sp. P4_D4. The sequence goes on from NZ_JBFUIO010000057.1 coordinate 7,111, forward strand.
TGCTGGTGCCGTTGAAAATGGTGGCCAAGTGAAGGCAATCAATGTCAAAGGGTCAGCTGACAATTATTCACGAAAAGATATCGATGCGTTAGGTGAGTTTGCCGGTCGCTACGGTGCGAAAGGTCTTGCGTGGTTAAAAGTCGACGCAGAAGGATTGAAAGGACCAATCGCTAAATTCTTTGAAGGTGAAGCCGGCGAGAAATTAGTTCAAACACTAAGCGCTGAAGCAGGAGATTTATTGTTGTTTGTTGCAGACAAAAAATCGGTTGTTGCCGATGCTTTAGGTTCGCTTCGCATGAAATTAGGAAAAGAACTTCAATTGATCGATGAAAGCAAATTTGCTTTCTTATGGATTATTGATTGGCCGTTATTTGAATATGACGATCAGGAAGGTCGTTATTATGCAGCTCACCATCCATTCACGATGCCTTTCGTTGAAGACATCGAATTAATGGATACGGACCCAGCAAGCGTCCGCGCACAAGCCTATGACTTAGTGTTAAATGGCTATGAGCTAGGTGGCGGATCACTGCGTATTTATGAACGTGATGTGCAAGAAAAAATGTTCAGTATTCTTGGTTTCTCTCAGGAAGAAGCGACAGCTCAGTTCGGCTTTTTGCTTGAAGCGTTTGAGTATGGAACACCTCCGCACGGTGGTATTGCATTAGGATTGGACCGATTAGTTATGTTATTGGCTGGTCGCACAAACTTACGTGACACAATTGCTTTCCCTAAAACTGCGAGTGCCAGCGATATTTTAACAAAAGCACCAAGCCCAGTCTCGGAAGAACAATTGAAAGATTTATCATTGGCAATTAGTATTCAGAAAAATCTAAAATCAGGTGAATAAGAGGCTTGAATTTCTAAAATAGATATGATAGGATACTTGTAACACGAATCCTGATGTGTTCGTTAATTGCCAATCGCTTTTGACCGAACAATAATATCGTCGGGAATCCTCCTTTTATAATGGCTAACATGCCCCCAGGGGACGTTATAAGTTGTAAAGTGGATACCCACCTGCTGTGTGCGGGTTCAAAACGATACGCTTCATAATGACGGCACGATTGGGATTCGTCCTACATTATGAATAATCCCTCTAGCTTGTTTCAAGCTAGAGGGTTTTTAATGATTACAATCCCGACTAAAACGATATAGATTGTGAGGACATCATATGTTACACCAATTTTCACGAAATGAATTAGCCATAGGTACTGAAGGTGTCGACCTGCTAAAAAACACGACAGTCGCTATTTTGGGTGTTGGAGGCGTAGGTTCTTTTGCTGCGGAAGCATGTGCAAGAAGCGGCATCGGGAAAATCATCCTCGTTGATAAAGACAATGTAGATATTACAAACATCAATCGCCAATTGGTTGCTTATACATCAACAGTAGGACGCTCGAAGTCCGAAGTAATGAAGGAACGAATTTTGGACATCAATCCTGCATGTGAAGTACATGATTTGCACATGTTCTATACAGAAGAAACATACGAAGAATTCTTCAGCCATAACTTGGATTACGTGATTGATGCTTCTGATACTATCATTTACAAAATCCATTTAATGAAAGAATGTCTGGCTCGAGGCGTCAAAATCATTTCAAGTATGGGGGCAGCAAATAAAACCGACCCTACACGCTTCAAAATTGCTGATATTTCTAAAACACATACGGATCCCTTGGCAAAAGTGATTCGTACAAAACTTCGTAAAGAAGGAATCTATAAAGGAATTCCTGTTGTTTTTTCTGATGAAAGCCCGATTGTCGTTCGAGAAGATGTGGTGGAAACAGTCGGTAAGCCGGATGCGAAAATTCGTAAGGCAAAAATGCCACCATCGTCGAACGCATTCGTACCGTCTGTTGCCGGATTAGTGGCAGCAAGCTGGGTTATTAACGATATTACAAAAGAAATTCCGATAAAACGCGTACGTTCTAATTAATTTGAGAAGGCGACCCTTCAAGTTTAATTGGGGTGGCCTTTTTTCTTGTGATGAATTAGGGGATAGGGGCAACTATTCGATCGATAGGGGCAACTTTTGTGCGGAATGGGGCAACTTTCACGTTTATAGGGGCAACTAACCAATTTCCTCCTAATTCTTCACCACAACACATAAAAAGACCTGAGCCGCTCGCTGGCGATTCAGGTCTTCTTTCCTTTAAATGATTCCAACTTTTGATAAATACCCGCGAGTTTCTTTTCTTCGCCCGCGAGCACCGGATTGTAATACTTCGAACCAATCAAATTGTCAGGCAGATAGGTTTGATTGACCCAACCGCCAAATGATCCAATCGGTGTGTTGTGCGGATATAAATATCCTTCGTGTCCGAGTGCAGCTGCTCCTGCATAATGTGTATCTTTGAGATGGCTCGGGATATCGCCAACTTTTCCGGCATGAATGGAAGCAATGGCAGCATCAATGGCTTTATAAGCTGAATTGGATTTCTCCGATAAACACATTTCCACGACAGCATTTGCCAACGGAATGCGAGCTTCCGGCAACCCCAATCGTTCAGCTGCCTGGATGCTCGCAAGAACGTGCGCGCCAACTGCTGGATTTGCAACGCCGATATCTTCGTATGCCATGACAAGAAGGCGTCTCGAGACTGCTACCAAATCACCATTTTCAAGTAAATGAGCCAAATAATACATGGCTGCATTGACGTCACTTCCGCGCACGGATTTTTGCAATGCAGATAACAAATTATAAAAATGAGACCCTTTTTTATCCCCAAACACGCCGATGCGATCGACGAGATTTTGAAGCAAGGCATCGTCTACTACAACCACGCCATCTTCATCGTCAGACGCGGAAACGACAGATTCAAGAAGAGTCAAAGCTTTTCGGGCATCACCATTTGCCGCTTCTGCGATTTTCATTTGCTGTTCTTCAGAGATATTAATCTTTTGTCGGCCCAGGCCGCGTTTGTCGTCTTGTAATGCGCGTTGTATCAATACCAATAAGTCTTCAGCCGTCAAACGTTTAAGTTGTTTGATTTCACCGCAACGGGAACGGATGGCCGGATTTACATCATGAAATGGATTTTCCGTTGTGGCACCAATCAATACGATTGCACCGCTTTCAACATGGGGGAGCAAAGTATCTTGCTGTAATTTATTGAAACGATGGATCTCATCAAGGAATAACAGAACTTTTCCTGTTACGCGTGACTCAGCCACCACTTCTTCTATATCTTTCTTGCCTGAGCGTGTCGCATTAAGTGCGATGAAAGAAAGATTGCTAGTACCGGCAATGGCATAAGCTAGGGACGTCTTGCCTATTCCCGGCTCACCGTATAACAACATTGAAGGGACATGGCCGTTCGCAATCATTTTATATAAAGGTGTGTGTTTTCCGATTATATCTTGCTGACCAGCTATTTCATCCAATTTTTGCGGTCTCATTCGATAAGCAAGTGGTTCGTTTTGCATCGTGAGTACCTCCTAAATTCGTACATTTGTTCTCTAGTATACGTGTTACCGGACGAAAAGTCATTTCACAGGCGGTTGGTCGGAAATGTGATATACTATGTAGATGATTTTAAGGATTATACGGGGTGAATAACGTGAGAATTTCGACAAAAGGTCGATACGGATTAACGATTATGATAGAGCTAGCCAAACAATTTGGAGAAGGTCCAGTACCTCTCCGTCAAATAGCATCAGACAATGAATTATCGGAAGCTTATTTAGAACAATTGGTTTCACCGCTTCGTAATTCTGGCCTAGTTAAAAGTGTTCGCGGAGCACACGGTGGATATATGCTTTCAAAGCCACCTCATTTAATTTCTGCCGGCGATGTCATCCGAGTACTGGAAGGACCGATTCAACCGGTGGAAGGCATTGAAAATGAAGCTCCTCCTCAACGAGAATTGTGGCTTCGCATTCGTGATGCCGTAAAAACCGTTCTGGATACTACCACGATTGAAGATTTAGCTAAATTCAGTGACACGTCATCAGATGACGGATACATGTATTACATTTAAGTGTGCGTTCAAAAAACGATTTTTGAACAACCTTTAAAAAGGAGTTCGACATGAATAGAATTTACTTAGACCACGCAGCTACTTCGCCCGTACATCCGCAAGTCATTGAGAAATTAGTCCACACGATGGAACAGTCGTATGGCAATCCATCAAGTATCCATGCGACTGGCCGGGAAGCCCGAAAACAGTTGGATCAAGCCCGTGAGCTTTTGGCAAATAGCATTGGTGCGAAAGATCAGGATATCATTTTGACCAGTGGCGGGACGGAAGCGGATAACTTGGCGATTTTCGGAACAGCATTTGCGCGTAAATCTTTTGGCTCACATATTATCACGTCTCAAATTGAGCATCATGCCGTTTTGCATGCATGTGAAAAGCTAGAAAAAGAAGGATTTGACGTGACTTATTTACCTGTCAATAAACATGGACTTGTGTCAGTGGAAGACTTTAAACAAGCACTTCGTGAAGATACCATTTTAGTGACCATCATGCTTGGAAACAATGAAATGGGGGCCATTCAACCGATTGTAGAAATTGGCCAATTGTTGAAACACCACCAGGCTACTTTCCATACAGATGCTGTTCAAGCATACGGATTGATGCCAATATCAGTGGATGATCTTCATGTGGATTTATTGTCTGTTTCCTCACATAAAATCAATGGACCTAAAGGGATTGGCTTCCTTTATCAGCGAAAAGGCACAAAATTATCACCACAGCTTTTTGGTGGACAGCAGGAACGCAAACGTCGCGCGGGTACTGAAAATGTACCTAGTGTACTTGCTTTCGCAGAGGCCGTATCGATTGCACAGCAGTCAATGGATGAAAAACGAAAACTGTACCAACAGTTTAAGGAAATAATGATTTCCACATGGGAAGACAAAGGAATTGCATTCCAAGTTAACGGGAATGTACAATCGACTCTTCCGCATATTTTAAACGTCAGCTTCAAAGGGACGGACGTGGAAGCGCTATTGGTGAATTTGGATATGGCTGGTCTTTCTGTATCTAGCGGTTCAGCTTGTACAGCAGGATCCATTGATCCATCCCATGTGCTTGTCGCAATGTTCGGAGAAAATGCGGATGAACTTCGTAATTCTATCCGCTTCAGCTTTGGTTATGGAATAACACTTGACGATGTAACGGAAGCAGCAACGAAAACTGCCGCCGTATTAAATAGACTTGTGAAATAAATGTAGAAAAGGTGAAAGAGATGCAACAACTAAAAAGTCCTGCAGAAACACGTGTCGTTGTCGGCATGTCGGGTGGCGTTGATTCGTCCGTTGCAGCTTATTTATTAAAAGAACAAGGGTACGATGTCATCGGAATCTTCATGAAAAACTGGGATGATACTGATGAAAACGGCGTGTGTACAGCAACGGAAGATTATGACGACGTCATCAAAGTCTGCAACCAAATCGGCATTCCGTACTATGCAGTGAATTTTGAGAAACAATACTGGGATAAAGTGTTCACTTACTTTTTGGAAGAATATAAAGCAGGCAGAACGCCAAATCCAGATGTGATGTGCAATAAAGAAATTAAATTCAAGGCATTCCTTGAGCATGCAATCAGTTTGGGTGCTGACTATTTGGCTACCGGACATTACGCTCAAGTCAAGGAAGTGGACGGAGAAACCCAACTTCTTCGCGGTCTGGATAACAATAAAGACCAAACGTATTTCTTGAATCAATTGAATCAGGAACAATTATCGAAAGTGATGTTCCCAATTGGTCATCTTGAAAAGAAATTGGTTCGTCAAATCGCTGCAGAAGCTGGATTGGCAACAGCAGCGAAAAAAGATTCAACAGGCATTTGTTTTATCGGTGAACGCAATTTCAAGGAATTCCTGAGCCAATACTTGCCTGCACAGCCGGGTAATATGGTGACAATGGACGGGGAAGTTATGGGTCGTCATGATGGTCTGATGTATTACACAATCGGCCAACGTCATGGATTAGGGATTGGTGGAGCTGGAGACCCATGGTTTGTTCTAGGGAAAAATCTTGAGAATAACGAATTGCTGGTCGGACAAAACATTCATCACGAAGCGCTATTTTCTGATCAATTGACTGCTGTTAACATGAGTTTTACAACGAATTCGAAAAAAGACAATATGTTCTCTTGTACAGCGAAATTCAGATACCGTCAGGAAGACGTAAAAGTTGATGTGGAATTGACGGAAAACAACGGCGCGGTTATTACTTTCGCAGAGCCTGTCCGTGCAATTACCCCTGGACAAGCAGTCGTTTTATATGACGGTGATGTATGTCTTGGTGGCGGAACAATAGACGAAGTCATCAAGAACGGAAAAAAATTGACATACGTCGGCTAATGAACGAGGAGTGAGAAGATGAAAGAATTGGAACTTGGCATTACAGCCATTCAAAACAAAGATTATGAACAAGCTGTTGTTCATTTCAATAATGCAATTGAAGAAGAGCCGAATAACCCACTTGGATATATTAACTTTGGAAACTTACTGGCACGCATGAATGAAACAGAACGTGCTGAACGCTTCTTCCAAAAGGCTATTACTCTGGATGAAAAAGCAGCGACAGCTTTTTATGGATTGGCTAATTTATATTACGAGCAGGAACGTTACGAAGAAGCGGCGAAGCTTTATGAGAAATCGATTCAGTTTGGCATTCAAGGTGCTGACGCTTACTTCATGTTAGGGAAATGCTTCGAACGATTGGGGAACCCTAAACTTGCACTGCCTTATTTACAACGTGCAGCTGAACTTGAGCCAACAGATGTACAAATCCGCTTGTCTTACGGCATCGGATTGGCAGCTCTTGAGATGTTCAAGGAAGCTGAACCAGAATTTATGTATGTCATTCATGAAGACTTGAACAATGCAGATGCCCACTACAATTTGGGCGTTTTGTACGCTGTATCCACAGACCGCACGAATGATGCTTTGTATCATTTGAAACAGGCGTATACACTGCAACCGAATTTCGAACAGGCACGTTATGTGTACGACATGATTGCATTAAGTCAATAACCATTCTAGGAGGCGACAGCTTTGCCAAATCAAATCGATTTATTTCAACAAGAAGCGATGTATATTACAGGCAAACCTGTCGTCACCATTTTTCATAATGCCACTAACTTATTCTCCATCGTCAAACTCAAAATCAACGAAACAAATTCTACATATGAAGATAAAGAAATCATTGTAACAGGCTACTTCCCACCTTTGATGAATGAAGAGGCGTATCGTTTTACCGGCCAGATCAAACAGCATCCAAAATACGGAACCCAGTTTCAAGTGGAAACATTCTCAAAAGATGTGCCGGAGACCGAACAAGGCATCATTCATTATTTGTCGAGTGACCTGTTTCATGGAATTGGACGTAAAACGGCCGAAACGATCGTCAAGAAACTTGGGAAAGATGCAATTCGAATCATTTTGGATGACCCTGAAGCACTTGACGCCGTTCCACGACTTGCCAAAGAGAAAAAAGAAACCATTCGTATGACGCTTGAGCAAAACCTCGGCTTGGAACGTGTCATGATTCAATTAAATGAATGGGGATTTGGTCCGCAACTGGCGATGAGGATTTACCAGACCTACCGTGAGGAAACGATCGACGTGTTGATGAAAAATCCGTTTCGACTGATTGAAGACGTGGAAGGCATCGGTTTTCACCGTGCGGATGAACTGGGTTCCAAACTTGGTATGACCGGTAAACACCCAGACCGAATCAAAGCGGCCGTTTTCCATTTATTGAACGCTGCTTCGCTCAGTGAAGGACATGTTTACTTGCATGCGGAGCATATTTTACCGAGCGTTAAGCAATTGCTGGAGTCCAGCCAATTTGAAGAAGTCCCATATGATGCTATTTCAACAGCATGCATGGAACTAGTCGAGGAAGGAAAATTGGCTGGGGAAATGTCGCGGTTCTATTTGCCTTCGCTATATTTTTCCGAAGTGGGCATCGCTTCCAAACTGGAAACGTTGATTCAGGAACAACAAGAACGAACAGGTTTCCCGACTTCTGAAATTCGAAAAGCGCTCGGCGATGCTGAAGAAAGACTAGGTGTTTCATATGCAGAGACGCAAATAGCTGCTATTGAACTCGGGATGAATGCATCCGTCATGCTACTGACAGGTGGGCCAGGTACAGGGAAGACAACCGTCGTCAAGGGACTTGTGGAAGTTTACGCTGAATTGCATGGTCTGACGCTCGATCCAAAAGAATACGCAAAAAAACAGGAACCATTTCCGATTATTTTAGCGGCACCAACTGGACGGGCTGCAAAACGTTTGAATGAATCAACGGGTCTTCCATCCATGACAATCCATCGTTTACTTGGATTCACTGGCCAGGAAAAAGAGGAAGAAACAGAACGGGACATCAAAGGCAACCTGATTATTATCGATGAAATGTCGATGGTTGACACATGGCTTGCCCATCAATTATTAAAGGCAATTCCTGAAGGGGCACAAGTCATATTCGTAGGTGACCAGGATCAATTGCCTCCTGTAGGACCAGGTCAAGTTCTGAAAGACTTGCTTGCGTCTAAGAGAATTCCGACAGTGGAACTGACGGACATTTATCGTCAATCTGCCGGATCGTCCATAATTGAACTTGCCCATCAAATGAAAAAAGGGCAGTTACCGACCAATTTAATCGACAAAACAAGCGATCGTTCTTTCATTAAAGCTGGGCCGGAACAAATTGCAAAAGTGGTTGAACAAGTCATCAAAAGTGCCTTGGCAAAAGGTCATACGATAAAAGAATTGCAAGTGCTCGCACCGATGTATAAAGGTCCTGCTGGGATTGATGCACTCAATAAAATGATTCAGGAAATGGTCAATCCGAATGACACGAAGAAACGCAAGGAAATTGTGTTCGGTGAAACGATCTATCGCATAGGTGATAAAGTGCTGCAACTTGTCAATCAGCCGGAAAGCCAAGTGTACAACGGGGATATGGGCGAAGTGATCAGCATTTCTAAAGCCAGTGAAAATGTCGAAAAGCAGGACATGTTGATTGTTTCATTCGAAGGGATTGAAGTGACCTATCAGCGTAACGATTTAGGACAGTTGACTCTTGCTTATTGTTGCTCAATTCATAAATCGCAAGGCAGTGAGTTCCCGATTGTCATCATGCCAGTCGTTCGCAGTTACATGAAAATGCTGCGACGCAATTTACTGTACACAGGAATAACACGTGCTAAAAACTTCCTCATTTTGTGTGGAGATGCTGAAGTCTTTAAATTCGGCATTGAGCGCAATGATGATTTGGCAAGACTGACTTCACTGAAGGAAAGATTGAGTGAAGAGGCAGTGCCTGTGACTGAACCAACTGTAGAGAGCGAAGACAATGAAGCTGATGATGAACTTACAGAGAAAAACGAACAGGAAATTTCATTGACGGCATCCAACCATTTGACGATTCATCCTTTGGTTGGCATGAACGCTACCACGCCTTATGACTTTTTAGAAAAAATTGCTGAATGATAAATATGAACCTTGAAAAAACACACATGTAAAACGTGTGTTTTTTTTGGCTCTTTAACACCGTATGATTGATTATCGTACATTTGCGCTGGCCGCACGTTCCGCATGAGCCAACAAGCATGAAAACCATAGACTTGTGGGTCTCATTCTCCGAAAGTGCTGCTCCTGCGGTTACTCGTCGCAAAGAATAAGGTTGCTCCTGCGGTTACTCGTCGCAAAGAATAAGGTTGCTCCTGCGGTTACTCGTCGCAAAGAATATGGTCAAACTCCTTTGACCATATTCTTTCTAGCGGTATGCTAGTTACAAATGAACTCTTCGTATTTAGGTTTTCTACAGTTGTTAATCATATTTTATTTGGGTAGGAATCTGCGCCAAAAACGTTTGCTACTGTTTCTGTTTCTGTTTCTGCATCGCTAGGCTAGCTTCGAAACATGAAGTGCGTTGCATCGCTAGGCTAGCTTCGAAACATGAAGTGCGTTGCAT
>NZ_JBFUIO010000058.1:0-16800 GCF_056401835.1 Paenisporosarcina sp. P4_D4
TTGTTGCTGGCGTCAAATTAATGACGTTTTAAAATGAACAATTAAGTTCAAGTTTTGCTTCCCACACCGAAGTGTGTTCCGCTTTATTGTTGACGTTTTGCTGTTCAGTTTTCAAGGTTCATTTGTTCGCCGTTGTTGTAATGGCGACTTTAATATCTTATCAAATCCAGTTTGCTATGTCAACAAAAATTTTTGATATTCTTTTTTCACTTTGTCGCTTTCAAATCAGCAACTTTATAAATATATCAGTCTCACTTATATAAGTCAACACTATTTAATAGATTTGTTATGGGTTTATATTATCAGAATATTAGGAGCTTTTCAACCACCAATTTATGACAATCGTATAAAGTAAAACGCTGCTTCTCTACTAATAAAAAAGAAGGACAATACTAATGAAAGTATTGTCCTTCCTATATTGATTAGTGCCCTTCTACAAACACAAAGTATAGAATAAAAATAACGAACATGCCGTACATGATAGGATGAACCTTTTTAATATTCCCGCTCAAGATCATTGTAATCGGATAAAATACAAATCCCATAGCGATTCCTGTAGCGATGCTATACGTAAGGGGCATCGTAATAATAGTTAAAAATGCTGGTACCGCAATTTCAAATCGATTCCATTCAATTTTATTCAAAGATGAAACCATTAGGACACCGACAATGATTAAGGCTGGTGCTGTTACTGCAGAAGTCATTACGGATAATACTGGTGAGAAGAATAATGCCAACAAGAATAAGACACCCGTAACAATTGCTGCAAATCCCGTTCTCGCACCTGCGGCAACTCCTGCACTTGATTCAATATAAGAAGTCGTCGTTGAAGTACCGAAAATCGCTCCCGTTACAGTTGCAAGTGAATCTGCTAGCAATGCTTTACCCGCACGCGGAAGTTTATTGTCTTTCATTAAGCCGGCTTGGTCGGCAACGGCAACAAGAGTACCTGCAGTATCAAAGAAATCTACGAATAAGAATGTCAGTACTACAATTAAGAATTGGATGGTCATTAATGATCCTGGATCATTCAGTAAAGGTTCGAAAGCCACCCCGAAAGTTGGAGCCACACTTGGAACTTTACTTACTATAGAAGAAGGAACATCTACTAAACTGAAAATCATCCCCGCTCCTGCCGTTAATAGCATCCCGTAAAAGATACCACCTTTAACGCCTCTTACCATAAAGATAACAGTTAACACTAATCCAAAGATGGCTAGCAACGTATTTCCTGCAGATAAATCTCCTAATCCAACTAGTGTAGCTTCGTTATTGACGATTATCCCTGCGTTTCGTAAGCCGATAAAGGTGATGAACAAACCGATACCTGCTCCAACAGCATATTTTAATTCAGCAGGAATGGCATTGATGATGGTTTCACGAATTCCTGATAATGAAAGAACAATAAAAATTAGTCCCGAAAATAGAACACCTGTTAAAGCTGTTTGCCAAGGAATTCCGTAAGTTAGAACAACTGTATAAGCAAAGAATGCATTTAATCCCATTCCCGGGGCAAGGGCTATGGGATACTTGGCTATCAATCCCATAAAGAGAGAACCGACGGCTGCCGCTAAAGCAGTTGCTACAAATACTGCACCTGGATCCATGCGCATTGCGTCAGGTAAATCAGGCACCGAATTTAGTGACAAAGTTAATGGATTGACGATCAAGATGTAGGCCATCGATAAGAACGTAGTCAGTCCACCGATAATCTCGCGACGATAATTCGTTCCGAGTTCTTCAAATTGAAAATACTTTTTCATGTTTTTTCCTCCGTGTTGTCGTGTACACATTTGTTTCTTCTATAATAATTAAGTTTCAGCGTCAGATCTTAACTCAACTCTCAGTCTATAAAACAGATACCCAGTTTAATAGAGATGTTAACCTCCGAATTGAATTCGACTTGCGCTAAATGCTTTCTATTATAAAAAACAAAAAGGCATGCAACAAAAAGTCGCATGCCTCCGATTTCTTCCATTAACGATGTTAATAAGAAGTAAGAAAGACGGAACGGTCCGCCTTTCTAAATCGTAGTCGAGTCATTTACGGTAACTCGGTAGAAACTTTCGGGCCATATTCCCGACTTTATACGACGACAGTATTTAATTACAATAGTACTATAACATCTATTTGTAGAGGTTTCAATCATTTTTCCGAACAATAATTAAAAAAATGTCTCCATAGTTCGGAAATAAACATTCATTTCCAACTGAACTCTTTATTCCCTCTCAATTGTTGCTGGTGGCTTGCTCGTGATGTGGTTTTTTGCCTTCGTTTTTTTGATTCAATTGAGAATCATCCAGTAGCTCAACAATTTTAACCATAAAAAAACTCCCTTCTATTTGCAAAATATCGCAAATAAAAGAGAGTATTTGTTAATAGTCAACTGTTGCTGGTGGTATAAGTCACTTTCAATAAAACATCTATAAACACCGATATATCAAGGTTTGAGACGTTTTAAAATTTACAACCTACTATTCCCACTCAATTGTTGCTGGTGGCTTGCTCGTAATGTCATACAGTACACGGTTGATGTTTGGCACTTCATTGACGATGCGGACACTGATTTTCTCCAATACATCCCAAGGCACACGAGCCCAGTCAGATGTCATCCCATCGATTGAAGTTACTGCACGAATGCCGATAGCGTAATCGTAAGTACGTGCATCACCCATTACACCGACACTTCGAATGTCAGGTAACACCGTGAAGTACTGCCAGATATCTCGTTCAAGACCAGCTTTAGCTACTTCTTCACGTAAAATCGCATCAGATTCACGAACGATTTCAAGTTTTTCTTCTGTAATTGCTCCTAAAACGCGAATTCCAAGACCTGGACCTGGGAATGGTTGACGCCATACAATTTCATCTGGCATTCCAAGCTCTGTTCCAAGTGCACGAACTTCATCTTTAAATAGCGTGTTTAATGGTTCAATTAATTTGAACTGCATATCTTCAGGTAGTCCGCCAACATTGTGGTGAGACTTGATAGTCTGTGCAGTAGCTGTGCCACTCTCGATAATATCCGTATAAAGCGTACCTTGTGCTAGGAAGTCCATCCCTTCAAGTTTTGCTGCTTCATCGTCGAATACATAAATGAATTCATTGCCGATAATTTTACGTTTTGTTTCAGGATCTGAAACGCCAGCCAGTTTGTTCATGAACCGCTCACGTGCATCAATTTTAATGACATTCATATGGAAGCCATCAGCGAAAGTCTTCATTACACTCTCCGCTTCGCCTTTACGAAGTAAACCATGGTCGACAAACATACACGTTAATTGATCGCCGATTGCTTTGTGAATCAATACTGCGACAACAGATGAATCCACTCCACCGCTTAATGCACACAATACTTTTTTATCGCCGACTTCTTGACGGATTTTTTCAATTTCAAGCTCGATGAAGCTTTCCATTGACCAATCACCTTTAGCTTTACAAACGCCAAATACGAATTGACGAATCAATTCAATACCGTAAACCGAGTGACGTACTTCAGGGTGGAATTGAACCGCATATAAACCGCGTGATTCATCAGCGATAGCTGCTACCGCACATGATGGGCTTGTAGCAATTACTTCAAAACCTTCTGGGGCAACCGTCACGTGGTCTCCGTGACTCATCCAAACAATTTGTTCCTTCGGTAAGTCATGGAATAATGTACTTTCTTTAACAACTGAAATTTCAGCTTTGCCGTATTCGCGATGAGAAGCTTTTTCAACTTTCCCACCAAAATGTTGAGACATTAATTGCATACCGTAGCAAATTCCTAAAATCGGAATGTTTAAATCGAAAATTGCTTGGTCAATATGGAAAGCATTTGCATCATAAACCGAATTTGGACCACCTGAGAAAATGATACCTGTTGCATTCATAGATTTAATATCTTCAGCGGTTACTGTATGCGGATGTAATTCACTGTAAACACCGAACTCACGGATACGGCGAGTGATTAACTGATTGTATTGACTACCAAAGTCAAGTACGACGATTTTTTCTTGTTCTTTCAACATAGGAGTTGCTGACAATATGGCCACCTCTTCACTTTGATTTTCGGACTCCCTTTAATATAGAAAAAACGCGTATGAAAGAAAACCTTTCTACGCGCTCTTTTGCTCTACACAAGAAAAGCTGAAACGCCACTGAAGTCTGGGACCCACCCTGAAAGAAATGAAGCGGAAAAACCGTTCCAGTTGAATATCTCAAGGTTAGGTGCAGACTGACGCTTGCTACTAGACATTTAAGTCTCTTCTCGTTAAAAAGGCGAATGCAAATAAATGTCCATAAATAGACATGGGTGCATTCGCCTTCATAGTCAAGTCATTTCCGGCGACTTGGTAGAAACATCCGAACCTTATTATCGGACATATATGAGGGCAAACCGGTCTGTATAATTTTTCTCAATTCTACAGGTTGTCCGCCTTAAAATCAACCACTGGTGCGATTGATTAAATTTTCCCAACTTTCTCTCAGTTGAAGCCATTCGTGAGACTCGATATTTTTCCCATAAAAGCCTTTTTCATAAGCTGTCGTCAATACTTTCATATCTTTTGAGCCGAAGAATGAATCCACATATTTTGCATAAGTTTGCAATGTTTGCCCTTCATTCCGTTGAATCCCATACAACTCAAGCTGTTTTAACAAACTATGGTAGCTATGCTCAAATGACTGCCAGTTATCTTTACGTAAACGGTAATAAGGAACCAAGATTTTCGGCATCCATTTTTTTCGAATCCGGAACAACATATATGAGAATAAAAGTGCGATGATGCTCCAGAAAATGATTTGTCCTTTATTGTCCGACATCCAGTCAGTAAAGTTCTGAATCATATCCGTGAATCGTTCTGAAAATGGTTTAGTTTCTCCTTTGCCTGTCGTTTCAGGTTTTTCCGGTTGCGCTGGGACAACTGGTTTTTCAGGCGTATCAGTCGAGTTTAACTCCAAATCGAAATCAATATTTCCAGTTCCACTAAAACCAATGGTCGGTTCGAATGGCATCCAGCCGATTCCTGGCAAATAAGCTTCGACCCAAGAATGGGCGTTATTATTTGTAACTTGGTACATTCTTTCCCCATCTTCAGTCCGAAGCTCTTGCCCTTCAGCGAATCCTTTAACCCACCGTGCTGGGATATCTAAAGAACGGAGCATAATAATCATGGATGTAGAGAAATTATCACAATACCCACGTTTTGTTTCAAATAGAAATTGATCTACATAGTCCTCATCTTTTTTTGGAACGGAAACATTATGTTGATCGTAAACAAAGGCGTTTTGTGGAAAATAGCGTTCAATTGCCCGAGCTTTATCATATAGATTGGTTTCATCTTTAGTAATGGTTCGAGCCAATTCCCGAACGCGTTCAGGTAATTCTTCAGGCAACTGTAAATAACGTGAAAAGTCTTGAGATAGTATAGACAAACCTTCGTGAGTCGTTGCACGTAATGCCTTTAAACTGTAAGTTGGTTCACTGAAAGCTATACTATAAGCCTTTAATTGGACTTCTTCGTTCTCCCGATAAGTCTCGATTTTTTGTGTATTGTTTGATATTGAGAATGTTGTACCTTCAGGTGCGTCCACTGTCACGGAACCATACGGATACATTAAGAATGGATATTCCAAGCTGAAATTATACTTGGCAACATCTTTATCCTCTTCAAGACCTGTTGGAATTCCTGTATCCAGCGTATCGCCTACTGTATAATTACGAATTTCATTGGAAGAAACGGATTGTTCCCATCCTTTTGATGTGTAAGTATCCTTCGTTTCAATCTTCCAATATTGCGGTGTTTGCACAATCGCTTCAAACACAACAGTATTATCTGACCTGAAAGCACCGCCTAAATTGGAGTCATCTTCACCATAGCCAATTTTCCCGATGCCAACTGCTCCTCCGGGTCCTGTACCTGCTCCTTCAGCAAACGATTGAATAAACGGGACAGGATCTTCCCATATCGGTCCGGCTTTAGGAAGTAAATAGCCGATTGAACCACTGAATGCAACTAGCATTACAAGAGGAATAACAAGAAAAACATATTTCTCCCTGGTCATGGTTACTTGATTTTGTTCCATTATTTTCGCTACTTTTAATAGCCCCGATAATAATAACCCCAGAATCATGATACGAAGAATCGCCCCATCACCTTTATACGCACTGAATGTATCCAGTGCCGCAATAAAAACAACAGTCATGAAGAAGAATAAGAAAATGTTAAAACGGATACTGATCCAGTGATGTATTAAATATGCTGTCATCCATATTAATGAGAAAAACAGCACTGTACGGAAAGAATCAGTCACTAGTGACCAGTCACGACTGAAAAGTGCACCTACATTTATCATTAATTCCCCAAACAAAAATGAAACTGCTTCGCTTGTGAAAAATACTTCGTCCGTATAAACAAATACAATGACCCAGGCAATATAAACCAGTTTTCCAGGAACCGTAAGCCACCATGGAGCCGATAAGAAACTGAATACAAAGCACAAGACGATGAAAGCTAGGAATATAGATAAATAGTTGGTTTCGGTTAACTCTAATACTGGTAATAACCATTCACGGAATAGAAAGAACACCAGTAAATAAAATAAGGCTTGTAGCCATTTATTTTGAAGTCCAATTTTCATTTGCGACCTACCTCCGTAAAGGCATTTGCGAAATGATCTTGAGAAAGCACGTGCGTGATCATTCCTCTCGAACGAGCAAGTTGATGCAATGTCATTGCTTGTTTCGATAACTTTTCGCCTTTTTTCACAACAACAAAAACAGTACATTGACGTAAGTTTTTGGCAGCTCGTGGAATTGATTCAATTAATGCTGTGGTTAATTCACCAGTAATTAGCAAAATGGATGTTGCGCTCGACATGGCTGGATCTTTCAGCAATAATTTTTCGATTGGCTGCGTCAAATCAGCTTCAACTTTAGCTAAATGAAACATCGTTCGTTGCAGCTGTTCCTCACTTTGAACAGCAGGGAAATAAAAGCGAGAGGCACCTAATGACAAGAATGCCGCACTTGCTTGGTTTCGAACAACTGCTTGTAACACTGATGCTGTCAATTCAATTTGTTCTTCAAAATTTTCCGACGGTTTTCGGTCAACCATAATGAACAAATCCTGTGACTGTCGATCTTCAAATTCTTTCGTACGTAAGGTTTGAGTGCGGGCAAATGATTTCCAATGAATCCAAGAAACCCGGTCACCCGGTTGGTAGTCCCGAACCCCTGTTGCCATCGTAGTATCCTTAACAATTGTAAATGGTGAGGCGGCGGCGCCTTGATCGTATCGAGTTTCAATCGGCATATAAATCATTTCCGCTATGTTTGGGTAAACGATGACGGTCTGTTTTAATGGAAGTACATGTGTTTTTTTCACCCAGCCAAAAAAATCACTTACGGAAATTTCAATACCATCCAAAGAATGTTCGCCACGTGGCATCTGATCGATTTCATAGGTCCACTCGATGTTTCGTTGAAACCCTACCATTTTCACAGTTTTCAATTGTTTATTTGCATGTCTGATAAGGGATGCACTTTGAGTGACTTCCTTTACGACAAGATAAAGCATTGGAAAACGTGACGGTCTTTTTAATTTCACCGTCACAATCAATTTCCCACCTTTGCGGATTTGAGCAGTTTGAATATAGCGCTCAATTTCTATTTTCGAAATGGGACTGAAGAAGAATGCAATGGAATATAAGGCAAACGGAACTATTGAGTAAAAAATGAACCAACTGACGAAACCACCCTGGAACATGGCAAATGCAAACGAAAAAATGACTAGAAAGAGGACAAAAAGGAGTCGTCCTCCAATTGCCCATGTCAAGTTAGCTTTCTTCATTGTTTAACTAACCTTTTAATTGGAACATTCGTTTTGGCTAAGATACGTTCCACAATTTCCTCTGGTGTTATGCCATCATAGCGGGCTTCTGAACGTAAAATCATGCGGTGGCTGAAAACAAATGGTGCTAAATATTGAATATCGTCAGGTGTTACAAAGTCTCTTCCCTTCAACATCGCAAACGCCTGCGATGCCTTCATCAATGCCAGTGACCCACGAGGACTGACACCTAAGTAAATATATGAATCTTTTCTTGTACGGTTTGCTAAATCGACGATGTAGTTTTTAATTGTATCGTCGACCACGATGTCTTTTACTTCTTTTTGCATAAGAATCAGATCCTCCAAAGAAATGACAGAATTCAAGTTTTCTATTGGAACTGACTTCTCTGCACGCTTCAATACTTCAATTTCTTGTGTGTGTGACGGGTATCCCATACGAAGTTTTAAAAGGAATCGGTCCAATTGCGCTTCTGGAAGCGGATATGTCCCCTCGTATTCTATCGGGTTTTGAGTGGCCATTACGAAAAACGGTTTAGGTATCGTCATGGTTTCACCATCAATTGTCACGGTTGCTTCTTCCATACCTTCCAAAAGTGCTGACTGAGTTTTAGGGGAAGTCCGATTGATCTCATCCGCCAATACGATATTTCCCATTATCGGACCTGGTCTGAATTGGAATTCCATTTCTTTAGGATTGTAAATCGATACACCAATTACATCCGATGGCAATAAATCCGGCGTGAATTGAATTCGTTTGAATTGAGCACCAACAGATTTCGCTAAAGCACGTACCATCATGGTCTTTCCAACGCCAGGCACATCTTCAAGCAATACATGGCCTTGCGCAATTAACGCAACTACACTTAACTCGGCAACTTCACGTTTCCCAATCATTACACGTTCAATATTATCTACAATTGCATGTATTTTCTCTTGGTTTCTCATCTCATTACTCCCCCAATTGTCCTACTTAAATTATTATATTTTTTAGAAAATTAACATATTATAACGTAAGTTTAACTAAAATTACCCTTTTTTACAACTTATTATTATATAAGAAAAGCACACACGGATGATTTCCATGTGTGCTTTGGCTTATTTCCAAAAGTCGTCAAAGACGGTTATTGGTAAATGTCTTTTATGTTGAGAGCGTAAATAATAATTTTCCAATTTTTCTCGTGGTTCAGAAAGAATTTCTCGGCCTTCTAAATAATCATCAATTTGATCATAAGTTATACCAAGTGCAATCTCATCCGGTAATGCCGGTCGATCTTCCTCCAAATCAGCAGTTKGAATCTTCGTATACAAATGTTCAGGACTGCCCAAAGCTTTTAACATTTGCTTGCCTTGACGTTTATTTAATCTGAATAACGGGACTAAATCTGCGCCACCATCCCCAAATTTTGTATAAAATCCTGTGATGGCTTCAGCACCATGATCCGTTCCAAGAACGACCGCACTGTGCATCGCTGCTATTGAATATTGAACTTTCATTCTCTCACGTGCTTTTTCATTGCCTTTGGCAAAATCGGAAAGAGTGATTCCAGATGCATCAAGTGCACGTTTGCTGGCATCGATCGCTTCCTTAATATTTACCGTATAAATTTTTGATGGTTGAATGAAATTCAATGCATCTTGACAATCGGCTTCATCAAACTGGACTCCATATGGCAGCCGTACTGCAATGAATGAGTAGGCTTCAGTTCCCGCTTCTTCATTTAATTCATTCACGGCCATTTGTGCCAGTTTACCTGTAAGTGTAGAATCCTGTCCGCCTGAAATCCCAAGCACCATTCCTTTAAGGAATGGATGCTTTGTTAAATAGCTTTTCATAAAATCAATCGACGTCCGAATTTCTTCCTGGGGGTCAATCGATGGTTTAACTTTCAATTCTTCTATAATTGTCTGCTGTAAGTTTGTCATGATAGCGCCTCCTCAAGCATAATGCATTCGGTCGACCATTTCTTGAACTTCCTGGATATTCCGCATCTTGTTATCCCAACATTTTTGACTTAAATCCACTGGATATTCTTCTGGATTTAATGAACGTTTATACTCATCCCAAAGCAGTTCCAAGTTCGTCGATGCATAATCACGCATTTCAAACAAAGTTGGATTTGAATAGATGATTTGTCCATTTTCAATAACTTTTGTATGAAGATCTTTAGCTTCAAAGTTAGTCACGAATTTAGACACAAATGTATGAACTGGGTGAAACATTTTCAAACGCTTTTCATGGGTTGGATCTTCATCAAACATTGTGATGTAATCGCCTTCTGCTTTTCCATTTTCACGATCAATAATCCGATACAATTTTTTCCGACCAGGTGTCGTGACCTTTTCAGTTGTAGAAGAAATTTTAATTGTATCTTCCATCACACCTTTATCACTCTCGATTGATACAATTTTGTATACTGCTCCAAGGGCTGGTTGGTCATAAGCTGTAATTAACTTTGTGCCAATTCCCCACATATCCACTTTTGCGCCCTGTGCTTTTAAGTTTAAGATTGTATATTCATCTAAATCGTTTGATACAACAATTTTCGCTTCTGTAAATCCGGCTTCGTCGAGCATTTTGCGCGCCTCTTTAGAAAGGAAAGCAATGTCACCGCTATCCAGACGAATGCCAATGAAATTGATTTTATCCCCAAGCTCTTTCGCCACTTGAATAGCCGTTGGTACACCAATTTTCAATGTATTGTATGTATCTACAAGGAACACACAATCATTATGGCGTTTTGCATAAGCATGGAAAGCCTCATATTCACTTTTGTATGCTTGTACTAGAGAATGTGCATGGGTTCCTGCAACAGGAATGCCGAACTTTTTACCAGCCCGCACATTACTCGTTGCTTCTAGTCCACCGATGACGGCAGCACGTGCGCCCCAAATTGCCGCATCCATTTCCTGTGCCCGACGTGTACCAAATTCCATCACGGTATCAGTTTTTACAATTTGTTTAATTCGACTGGCTTTCGTCGCAATCAGCGTTTGGTAATTGACGATGTTCAGGAGTGCAGTTTCAATCAATTGCGCTTCCACGAGTGGGGCCTCTATACGAATGATTGGCTCATTGGCAAAAACAAGTTCACCTTCCACCATGGAATAAACGTTACCTGTAAAACGGACCTCGCGTAAATAACTGATAAAATCTTCCTTGTACCCCAGCTCATCCTGCAAATACGCTAAATCACTATCGGAGAAATGAAACTCCCGGAGAAAATCCAGCACTCGCTCTAGTCCCGCAAAAATGGCATAACCATTGCCAAATGGAAGCTTGCGGAAAAACAACTCAAATACCGCTTTTCTGTTATGTATTCCGTCAGCCCAGTAGGCCTCCGCCATATTGATTTGATATAAGTCTGTATGTAATGCAAGTCCATCATCAGCATATCTTGAAGTCATCATTAAACCTTCTTCCACGATCATAATAGTCCTTAGTATACACCATTTACCCGAAATCTTATCTTCTCTAACAAAAACGCAAACCAATTGTGAAATTGGTTTGCGTTGATAAATTATGTACCCATTTTTCTACGTGTATTGCTCACTTTTTTGGTTTGTTGACTTTGCATTTTTTTCGCTGATTGCGTTGAATTTCCTTTGGCATTGTTTTCATTCGATTGGTTTTTCTTCGCTTCCAACTGCTTTTGCATCGCTTCTTTTAGACTCATTTTTTTCTTCGGTGCTTCTTGCTGGTTGTTTTCGTTGTTTTCTGTCATGTAATTTCCTCCTTCGGAGAGATATAATTGGTCTTTGCTTCTCTTCATTATACTCGAAATACGGCCAATACTGGAAATTTTCTATCGTCATTTTCATTATTTCCATCATATTAAGACAATGAATCCTCACTTATTCTTTTTGATGCCTGGTATGCATACAATTTGATACAAGGAGGTTGTTCATTTTGAAAGGTAAAAAATTTGATTGGCTGCCTGTTATCTTGCTTTCTTTAGTTGCTCAATTTTTCATTCTGCAATTTTTACTATTCATAGAAATTAAGCTATTGCACGCCATGTCATACGAATTACTCGTGAAAATCAATTTTTTCGTTATCGCGCTTAGTGGCGGGTTAGTGGCGATGCGCTATTATATTAAATCATCTCCACACATCGGTGGTATTTGTGGAGCTCTCTTCATCATATTAAGTGAATTTTACAGCCGACATTTTTCAATTGATTTAACCTTCATCTTTGTTATGCTTATTGCCTATCTTGCAGGCTACATCGGCTCGATCTTACATTCAAACAATAGCTTGTTCAAACGTACCTGATAACATATTCCTGCATAACAAATATTAAAGCCTATCACAAGTTCAATGAACTCATGAAAGGCTTTTTACATGTCTGCTACTTCCAATATGATTGGGCAATGATCGCTACCAAGTATTTGAGGATGAATATACGAATCTTTGAGTCTGTTTTCAAGTCTATTGGATGCTATGAAGTAATCAATTCGCCATCCAATATTACGTTCTCTCACTTTACTCATGTATGACCACCACGTATAGGCCCCTTCTGTATCAGGATAAAAGTAGCGGAATGTATCGGTGAACCCTTCTTGAAGCAGTGCGGTCATCTTGCCACGTTCTTCCACTGTAAAGCCAGAATTTCCTCTATTTGTTTTGGGATTTTTGAGATCAATATCTTCGTGTGCCACATTTAAATCCCCACACATAATCACGGGTTTGATTTGGTCGAGTTGCTGTAAGTAGGTACGCATTTCATCTTCCCACTCCAAGCGATAGGGAAGTCTTGTTAAATCCCGCTTGGCATTCGGCGTATAGACGTTCACTAAATAAAACTGTTCATATTCCAAGGTGAGAATTCTCCCCTCCGCTTCTTCACTCAGGTCCCCTACTCCGTATCTGACGGATAGCGGCTTTTTCTTAGTAAATACGGCGGTACCAGAGTAGCCTTTTTTCACTGCATAATTCCAGTATTGTTCGTATCCTTCTAGATGCAATTCTATTTGACCAGCCTGCAACTTTGTCTCCTGCAGACAAAATATATCAGCATTTACTTGTTGAAAATACTCGAGAAATCCTTTTTTCACACAAGCTCGAATGCCATTTACGTTCCACGAAACTATTTTCATCMTTTATTACTCCTTTTTGATGGCACTAAATCTATGAATAACTATATCAAACACTTTAGCTATCACCAAAAAGACAGACTTATAAAGAAAAAACCTTCCGAAAACCACAATAAAAAGGTGATGTAAAAATCACGGCATGTTTCCTCAAAAATTTTATCAATGCATATACTACTGAAGATGCTTTTTTGTCTAAACCTCCCGGCTCACCTTCACTTCAATTGAACAAACAGAATAAGATAATAGTGTCATAAATGGAAGACGGTATTTATACGACTGTTATTTGCTTAAATGTGCCACGGGCAACCGTTGGGTTATTCCTGCTCAAGAAATTCCAATGTGTAAAAGGAGGAATACTTATAGATGCATTACCATTTAATCCAAAAGAGAAACTAAAGTTGCCATATTTAGATGGCTCGGAGTCGAAAATAATAAGCCGACCAAAAGCACTTGATTTTGCAAGAAATATGTTAGAATACGAGGTTATTTCGTTTGATGTATTTGACACTTTGTTATTAAGACCGTTTGCCCAACCTCATCATCTTTTCATGATATTAGGGGAAAAACATAGCTGTGTGAATTTTATGGCTATACGAAGGGAAGCGGAAAAGGAAGCGCGTAATCAAGCAAAAGGAAAAAAAGGAATTAGCGAAGTAACAATATATGATATTTACGAACAAGTTGAGTTAAGAACAGGAATTGATAAACAATATGGCGTGCAGTTAGAGTTACAAACAGAATTAGAGTTTTGTTTTGCTAATCCCTATATGAAAGATGTTTTTGAAATACTTAAGTCCCAAAATAAAAAAATAATTGCTATTTCCGATATGTATTTAACAAAGTCAATGATTGAACAATTGTTGGAGAACTCAGGTTTTAGTGGTTTTTTTGACGTTTTTGTTTCCTGTGAGAACCATTGCAGTAAACGCGATAAACAATTATTCAATATAGCTTTAACAAAATTAGGCAAGGATTTGAGTATGGTACACGTCGGGGCGAATTATGAATCAGATATAAAAAGCGCTCAAGAAATAGGCATAGAGGCAAGATATTACAATAACGTTCATGAGACTGGAAATCAATACCGCCCAGACGATATGTCCGAACTAATTGCTTCCACATACAGTGGAATTGTTAATACTCATTTGCATAATGGTATTAAGCAATATACTCCTCATTATGAATATGGTTTCATTTATGGTGGTTTGTATATATTGGGCTACTGCAAATGGATTTATGATTATGCAAAACAAAATAATATAGATAAAATATTGTTTCTTTCAAGAGACGGAGACATTTATAGGAAAGTATTTAATTTTCTTTTCACTGATATGGATACTGAATATGTTTACTGGTCTCGAATTGCTAATGCGAAATATACAATAGAAAAAAACCGATATGATTTCTTGAAACGAATGGTTCAACACAAAGCAAAAAGTGCATTAGGAATTACAATCAAAGGTCTGTTTGAGTCCTTGGAGTTAGAGGAATTATTTAGTTTGTTGACTCAGCATGACCTAAAAGAAGACGATAAGATTCATAAAGGAAATGTAAAATTAATTCAATCGTTTTTAGTGAAAAATTGGGCAACTGTTGTGAAAAAACTAACTGAAGATCATGCAATTGTAAAAGAGTATTTTATGAATATAATTCAAGGAAGTAAAAAAGTTGCGGTAGTTGATGTTGGCTGGGTTGGATCTGGGGGGGCAGGGATTAAATATTTGATTGAACAAAAATGGAAGTTAAATTGTGAAGTTCACAGTTTAGTAGCCGCTTGTAGACACTCGAACCACACAGGTAATCTAAGCCAGATCATGAAGAAAGAAATAGGAGTTTACATTTTTTCTAGAATGCTTAACAGAAATTTATACGATACACACACAAGTACTAAACATAATAATGTATTTTTCGAGTTATTTACGCAGGCTTGCTATCCTTCATTCTCCGGCTTTAAGAGAACTGAAGACGGATATAAATTACTATTTGATGTCCCAGAAGTTGAAAACTATAAKATTATTGAACAAATTCATCAAGGTATTTATGATTTTGTAAAGTTATATAAGAAGACGTTTTCGAATTATGAGTATCTCTTTAACATATCTGGGTACGATGCGTATTTACCATTCAGAATGATCATAAGAGACCTTCGATTTATAAGGGAAAATTTTGGTGACTTGAGTTTTTCCAGAGGAGTAATTGCGGATACTGAAAATCAATCTTTCGAAACATTAAATGACATAATGGATCAGGCTAATCTATAAGTCTACTAATTAAGCAGAAATATGTTTTTTACAATTTAGATTCGGAGTGAACATCATGATTTTGTACCATGTAGTTACAATTCATCAATTGTTACACTGCATCATATATAAAGAACTTTTTCATAAAGAACAGGTTTGTTACATTCTATTATCAGATTCAATTAAAGAAAAATTCCCACAGTTTAAGGAAATGGAAGGTCTCTTTTTTGATAAAATTTTTTTTTTAAATACCCACGAATTAGATACCGAAAAAAATAATTATGTAATTGAAAAATATCTTGTGGAAAATAAGATTAATCCCCACGAATTTACTGAAATAATTGTAGAGAGCCCGGATAGTATTTTTGGAATTTATTTGATTGAAAAAGAAATTAATTTCACTTCCTTGGAAGATGGCAGCGGATACGATAGAAAGAATCAGATAATCACTAAGAAAATAGGAAACTTCAACAAAAGAATCATAGAATTCGATGAACCTAACCTAGAACATTTTGATTTGATTGAAAGTATGGGTAGAATGGGTCGTAGTTTTCTTGATAAAGTTCTTGTATTTTTTGGTATCAATCAAAAGATTCAAATTAATAAAGATTCAACAATCTTATTAACAGAACTTCTCTCTAATTTTATAACTTACGAAGAACAAAAAAAAATATATCAACTAATGGTTGATTACTTCGTACCTGAACCGGAAACCAGGTTAGTGATATACCCCCATCCTGATGATCTTATGTTCTATAATGGGATATTTCAGCAGGCAACTGTAATAAAAAAGGAGTTTCCATCAGAGTTAATTCCTTTTATTTTTAATGAAAAACCGAAAACAGTAATTACTATAACTCCCCCTCGCATAAATAACATAATGGGTCATTTCGAAAATTGCATAAATTTTTCCATTGATTTTGAAAGGTATTTTAATATTACAAATCGTTATTATTGTGTTGTGAAGTTAATCAATGAGTTAGCGGCAGATTATGAAATTTATGAAATGAATACAGATAAACTGCTTCTGGAAAATTTATTGAATTGTTCTGGAAATCAATTGTGCAGCAGTGTTATTAGTGTTAATAATTCGAGTCAAATTCCTCATAAAAGTATTGTTATAATTGATGATTTTAACCGTAATACTTTTCAGGAATCTAGAGAAATAAGTAATTTTATTAAATCAATTGATTGCGAGTCTATTATCATCTTCATTAATTCCAATAAGGAGTATCTGTTCTATGATTATCCTGACAAAGAAGTATTTGAGAGTATGGTGCCAGTTGAAATTAATCACAACAGTACAATTAATGAAATTGAACAATACTCAGAAATATTTTTTGTTTATTCAAAAAGGAAGGATACTAGGACTATGATTAATCAACAGGAATTTGAAAAATCGCTGAGAAATTCAAACGAATTAATTAAAGTAAAAGCTTTATCAGAAGATCAGATAAGAATAAAGATATTAGAAGGGATATTAGAAGCAACAGAAAAGAGATTGAAGCACTACATTAAATTGGAATCTGAACTGAGAGAAAAGTTGAATACTCGATCCAAATAAAATATTCCATTCATTCTTCCACATCTAAAATCCCCCTATTACACTTGGTTAATTTTCTAAATTAC
>NZ_JBFUIO010000059.1:0-16477 GCF_056401835.1 Paenisporosarcina sp. P4_D4
TATATAGAGAAAGGGGGAAATAATATAATGGATCAATTAATGGCCTTAGCGCCTATAATTTTGATGTTCGTAGTGATGTGGTTTTTCATCATCCGTCCAGCACAAAAACGTCAAAAAACAACAGCTTCTATGCAATCTAGTTTAAAACGTGGGGATCGTATCGTAACAGTGGGTGGCCTTCACGCGTTGGTAGATGCAGTGGATGATGCAACTGTATTTGTTACAGTAGCAGACGGCACTCGTCTTCAGTTCGAACGTGCGGCTATCGCTCGCATCTTGGACGCTTCTCCAGCACTATAAAATGTAAAAAATCAAAACCTGTTCTCCTTTAAAGGAAAACAGGTTTTTTTGTATATTGCTTCGTTTTTTCTCTCATACTCAATAGAAAAAGGGGATGCGTATGAGTGATTTATTCGTTGTAGCATGGAGAACCATTTTTCTCTACATGCTAATATTGTTTATTTTCAGAATCATGGGTAAGCGGGAAGTCGGCGAATTAAGCTTGATGGACTTAGTCATTTTCGTCATGATTGCAGATGTTGCTTCATTTGCAATCGATAACCCGCGACGCAGTTTGTTTGAATCCATTCTGCCCATGATTCTTTTACTTTTGATTCAAATCGGAGCATCTTATTGGTCATTGAAAAGCAAGAAAATCCGTGATTTGATTGATGGAGATCCTTCGGTCATTATACGTAACGGCGAAATCATTGAATCAGAAATGCGCAAACACCGCTACAACTTGGATGACTTATTCCAGCAGCTTCGTGAACAGCAGATTGGCTCGATTCAAGATGTGTCTTATGCATTTTTGGAGCCCTCTGGAAACTTATCTGTCTTCAAAAATGATGGTGATCATCCAGTGTTGCCACTTATCGTCGATGGAGATATACAGGAAAACCATCTCGACCTGATCCAGCAGGATAAAGAATGGTTGCTCGATGAATTACAAAAAATCCATATTCATGATCCCAGAACCGTATTCTATTGTAGTTATGAACGGGAAAAATTATATGTGCAAATGAGAGAGCGATTTAAGTCTTCTTTATAAGTTTACGAAGGAGACGGACATCTGAGATCTGAAGCTGACCAAATACAAGCAATCCGAGGAATATCAATGCTGCCGTCACCATGCTATCAGCCAACCAAGGCATTTCACCTAAAGGCCAGATGACTGGACGAAGAATCGTGACAATGATAAACAGCAGGTAGGGAAGTGCGAAAAACGTGAAGCCAATGCCGGCTTCTTTTTTTTGTCTGAGTGTTGCCATATGTAAGAATGACGTTAAACAAACACCGAAACCGATGGCTAAAATCGCACCTTTTTCTTCCACACCAGGTTGGGAAGCCAATACAAACATGACAAATAATTTTCCTAGTCCACCGTAAATTGAATTCATCATAGCAGCTTTTGCTTCATGCATCGCTTGTAGGATGGCATGGAGCGGACTCTGGATGTAATAGAAAAAGAATACAGGTGCAAGTAGAGCCATGTACCCTTTTCCTTCTGTTACATGGAAGAGCACGCGGACGATGTGTTCACCGTGCAAATAAAAAATAGTTGCAGCAAAACATCCGGTAATGGCTGACACCCGCATGGCTAGTGATACACGCTCCTGAAGCATCGACCGGTTGGAGCGTGCTCTCGCGTCACTGACAGCAGGGACCAACACAATGGACAAGGCGTATGGAATAAACGCAGGGAATAACAGCAACGGGATAAAGACTGCCGAGATCATACCGTATAAATTGGTTGCGGCCACCGCCCCGACTCCTGCGACTGAAAGTGCCTTAATAAAAACAATCGGTTCCAAAAACCATGTGAAAGATCCGAACAATCGACTGCCTGCAGAAGGCAATGCTATCTGTAAAATAGGTGAAGAGGGATAATTAATTTTATTTTCTTTTATTGTTTTTACTCGCTTGTATTTCCACCACAAGTATAGGAACGAAACGAGTTCCGCAATCAGAGCCATTGTCATTGCTGCCGCCGCAGTTGATGCCGGACTTGATTGATTGACCACATATGGCAATAGCCACGTGACAAGTCCAATGCGGAAGAATTGCTCAATCAACGACGACCAGGCAGTTTCCTCTACTTTGGCGAGTCCTTGGAAATAACCTTTGAGTACACCTGAAAAAGCGGCGATCGGAATCGTCAATAAGCCGATAATAAGTGTTTGGCTCATAGCTTCATTTTCCATCAAGTTCGTTGCGACAAATGGAACCGTAAAGTATAAGAGTGGTCCGAATAGAATGATGGAAACCCAAGTTAATTTCCACACTTTGCGCATGAGTGCCTGTATCTCGGCATGTTTTTTCCCTGCATACAACTCAGCGGTAATTTTGGCAACAGCGATTGGCAAACCGAGCTGGATTAACGATAAGAAAAAAATAAACGCTGGGTAAGCTGCTGAATATATACCAACTGCTTCCTCACCTGCGATTCGCACAAACTGAATGCGAAAAACAAAGCCAAACAATTTCGATAAAAAAACAGCGCCCATTAATACCATCGTTCCACGTAAAAATGTCGACAATTATGCCACTTCCTTCTCAAGTCAAAGAAATTCGTATACAATATTCGTATGCGAAAATAACGATGCTTAAAACCGAAGAAGAGGGAAGTGTTTCAATGAGTGTTAAGTATGAAGAATTATTTGAACTTGTGCGACCCGCATTGGAAAGTAAAGTTGCCGAATTTCGGGTGTATAATTACAACTCTGTCACGGAAGTGGATGTCTGGAATTATTGTATTAATAAAAAATGGCGAAAACGTGACATTCAAGAAATGCGAGTATCTGAATTGGTAAATGATATATTGGAAACTTCGCCCGCACAGTACATGACACACACTCAAATTGAAGACTTCAGAACTTCAAATTGGTTCTCGGAACTCAATCAAGGAGATCTTCAGGAACTATTGAAACCGAATGTTAAAGCATCAAAGTCGAGCATTGTTATAGCTAAATCGTCAGAATCTTAAGGACATTTGACACGTGGCGTAACGTGTTTCATAATAATCATGTTGCGCTTTTTTTCGAGAGTGGTGATTTTAGATCGCCATTTGACAAGTTGAGGAGGAAGTTTACATATGAAAACCAGAGGCCGAATAATCGCATTTTTATTACTCATCGTAGTATTTGCGGCTTCCATCAGTACAACCGCTCAATCGGTTGTCAGCAATATTAAACTAGGATTAGATTTACAGGGTGGTTTTGAAGTTCTCTATCAAGTTAAACCATTGGAGAACGAGAAAGACCAGAAAATCACTGAAGAAGTGCTTGCTGATACTGCGGAAGCTCTGTTAAACCGTATAAATGTCTTAGGAGTCAGTGAGCCGGTCATTCAAGTTGAAGGCGAAGATCGTATTCGTGTGCAACTTGCGGGGGTTGAAGATCAAGAATCCGCTCGAGAATTGTTATCAACGCAAGCGAATTTAACTTTCCGTGATGTTGAAGATAATTTAATGCTGGATGGTTCTGATTTAAAAGAAGGTGGAGCAAAAGCGACATTTGATGATAAAAATCGTCCGATGGTCACACTGGAACTAAAAGATCCTGCTAAATTTGCAGAAGTGACTCAAGAAATCAGTCAAAAACCAGTTGGTCAAAACTTATTGGTAATCTGGTTGGACTTTGAAGAAGGAAAGGATTCTTTCGCTAAAGAAATGTCGAAAGAAAAACCTAAATTTGTTTCAAGTCCTACTGTGAGTGAACGAATCAATTCAAATAATGTTCAAATCAGTGGTTCATTTACAGTTGAAGAGACAAAAAGTTTAGCAGGCGTATTAAATGCAGGTGCATTGCCGGTTAAATTGGTAGAAAAATATTCAACTTCAGTTGGAGCCCAGTTCGGTGAAAAAGCCCTGACATCTACGATTTTTGCTGGAGTAGTAGGGACTATATTAGTTGCTTTATTTATGCTTCTTTATTACCGTCTTCCAGGTTTGGTTGCAGTAATAACATTAGCAGTGTTTGTTTATTTAAATTTATTGGTCTTTGAACTGATCAATGGAGTTTTAACCTTGCCAGGTATCGCAGCGATTATTCTGGGAATCGGTATAGCAGTAGATGCAAACATCATCACAGCTGAACGAATAAAAGAAGAAATACGTATTGGTAGGTCTATTAATGCAGCATTTAAAAACGGTGCAAAAGATTCGTTTTCTGCTATTTTTGACTCCCATATCACTTCTTTATTAGCCTCTGCCGTATTGTTCTATTTTGGGACAAGTTCTGTTAAAGGCTTTGCGATTACATTGATCATCAGTATTTTAGTTAGTTTCATTACCGCTGTATGGGGATCACGAATACTATTAGGCTTACTTGTAAATAGTGGATTCTTCGATGGCAAGCCTTGGTTATTTGGGGTCAAAAAATCAACGATTCATCATGCTGATGAAAATTATAGTGCTTTGGATTTGCCAACAAAATTTGATCGATTTGATTTTGTTAAATCACGTAAAAAATTCTTTACGGCGTCCCTTGCTTTCCTTGCAATTGGGATGATATTACTTGGGATTTTCCGCTTGAACTTAGGTATTGATTTCTCAAGTGGTACACGAGTTGAAATCCTATCTGAAGATTCTTTGACAAAAGAGGAATTAATCACTTATTTGGAGTCGATTGATCATCCTTCTGAAGATATTGTCATTTCAGGTGATAAAAAAGAAATTGGCGTTATTCGATATAATGAAGATTTCTCCCAGAAAGAAATCAATAAATTGAAAGCGACAATCAGTGATGAATATGGTGCTGAACCAAACATCAGCACGGTATCTCCGACTGTCGGAAAAGAACTTGCAAAAAATGCAGTTAAAGCCTTAATTTTCGCTTCTATTGGGATTATCATTTACACAGCATTCCGATTTGAATGGAAAATGGGGATATCAGCAATATTAACTCTTTTATACGATGCATTCTTCATGGTAGCGGTATTCAGTATTTTCCGCTTGGAAGTGGATGTTACCTTTATTGCGGCAATCTTAACGATTGTAGGTTACTCGATTAATGATACAATCGTTACATTTGACCGTATTCGTGAAAACATGAAACGCTCGAAGAAAATCGAGACAGAAGAAGAACTTGCAACGATTGTTAACAAGTCACTTCGCCAGACACTTGGACGATCCGTTAACACGGTTTTAACGGTTGTCATGGTTGTAGTCGCATTATTGCTATTCGGTGCAGAATCCATTCGTAATTTCTCATTGGCTTTATTAATCGGTTTAATTTCCGGTACGTATTCTTCAATCTTCATCGCTGCACAGCTTTGGTTCGTGTTCAAAAAACGCGAATTGAAAAAACGTGGAACAATTGATGTTGAAGAAGATGAGAACAAGAAAAAATGGGGTTCTGACGAGCCTGTCGTATAACAAGCACGTAAAGTTTATAAATAATGAGGAACAGGGTATAGATAACTATGCTCTGTTCCTTTTTTTTGTGTATTATGGAACAACCAATATTTTGAATACTGAGGAGGGAACTGGATGAAATTTCAATGGTCTTTATTATTTGCACTTATTTTTGCAGTGGTTGTTGCCATTTTTGCAGTCGTCAATGTGGATACGGTACCGGTCAATTACGTCTTCGGCACCGCCCAATGGCCACTCATTTTAGTTATTTTAGTGTCAGCCTTATTAGGAGCACTAGTGAGTGGATCAGTCGCCATTTTCCGTTCATTCGTATTTCAGCGTCGTGTGAAGCAGCTGGAGAAAGATAATACAGTAAAAGAATCACTGATTGCGGCACAGCAAAATGAAATCTCGGCTTTAAACAAAAATGTACCTGTTCGTTACCAGAATGCACATTTGGCTAATGAAGATACCAATAGCGGAACTAAAGTACACCCACCGATTAGCGAAGGCGATATTAAAAATGATACAAAAGCAGATGTCCGTTCCACTAGTTAAGTTGAATGAAGCGCTCATTATGGGTGCTTTTTTTGTTGTTTCCAACTAGTTAGAGGTTTAGTTGGAACTCATATTTAAACATAAGATATTTGAAGAATTACAGAGCTGACGAGATACGTTATAATGGTATTAATGAGGAAGTGACTAAAGATGATTGAATCAAAAAAGAGATGGCGTATGGAAAGACCAAATGACCAAATCGTTCAACATTTAAAAGAAGCATTGAATTTACCGACTGTATCTGCGAAACTTCTAGCGTCTCGCGGATTTTCTGATGTCAACAAAACGAAAGCGTTTTTACATATGGACGAATCATCCATGCATGATCCGTTTTTATTGCACGATATGGATAAAGCAGTGGAGCGTATTAAAAAAGCAATTGCTGATGAGGAAATGATTTTGGTATACGGCGATTACGATGCAGATGGTGTGACGAGTACTTCTGTCATGATGACTGTGCTCCAACAACTGAATGCCAATGTAATGTTTGCCATTCCAAATCGATTTGTTGATGGCTATGGTCCGAGTGAACGATTATTTAAAGAAGCATTTGAAGATGGTGTGAGTCTCATCATTACGGTGGATAACGGAATCTCAGGCATCAATGAAATTCAATTAGCCAAGGAATTAGGTATGGACGTTATTGTAACCGATCACCATGAAGCAGGTGAGATTCTACCACCTGCTGATGCCATTATTCATCCAAGACATCCTCTGGGAAGTTATCCTTTCGGAGAATTAGCGGGTGTCGGTGTAGCCTTTAAAGTGGCACATGCTTTACTCGGTGAAGTGCCGAAAGAACTGTTGGAACTTGTTGCAATCGGGACAATAGCCGACCTGGTTTCTTTGCACGATGAAAATCGATACTTTGTACAAGCAGGCATCAAACAATTGCGGATGTCAAAAAGACCGGCAATCAAGGCACTGTGTCAGATTGCAGGCACTGAACAAAATCAAATCAACGAAGAGACGATTGGCTTTATGTTCGGTCCACGCATAAATGCATTAGGTCGATTGGCGGATGCAGGTCCAGGTGTCGATATGTTTTTGACAACAGATTCTGTGGAAGCGGCATCCCTTGCGAAAGTATTGGACACGCATAATAAAGAACGACAGGGCATAGTCAGCCAAATGACCGAAGAAGCCATCGCGGTGGTGGAATCAGGTGAAATTGGAAAAAATCCATTGGTGATTGTCGTGGCGAAAGAAGGCTGGAATCCTGGAGTAGTTGGAATTGTTGCGTCCCGCTTGGTTGAAAAGTATTACCGCCCAACAATCGTTCTGGGTCTCGATTCAGAAAAGGGAATTGCTAAAGGTTCCGCACGAAGTATTGAGGGTTTCCACTTATATAATGAACTTGCTAAAAATCGTGATATTTTGCCTCATTTTGGAGGACATCCAATGGCAGCAGGTATGACCCTGCCAATAGAAAAAGTTACGGATTTGCGTACTAGATTGCTAGAGCAAGCCGAGCAGTCATTAACAGAAGAAGATTTACTACCTGTTCAACAGATCGATATTTCCATCAACCTCGAAGAAATTGATTTGTCGACAATTGAGTCACTGAAACAACTGGGACCCTTCGGTATGGATTTTCCAAAGCCGATGTACTGTATTGAAAACGTCAATATTTCGTCCATGAGAAAAATAGGCGCGAATCAAAATCATGTGAAAATGGAGCTCGCTGATGGTCCACTGACGCTCGATGCTGTTGGCTTCAGCAAAGGCCATCTGGCAGATGAAATGACGCCAGGAGTCGCTGTGTCATTTATTGGTGACTTGCAAATCAATGAGTGGAACGGTCGCAAGAAACCGCAATTCATGATTGAAGATGCGAAAACGGATGAATGGCAACTATATGACATACGTGGGATTCGACAAGTAAATAGATGGCATCAGATGATTCAGCCTGACAATACCTTGTATCTTGCGTTCCATCAATCAACAGTTCATCATTTTCAATCGTTATTGAATGCTGATATTAAGTTGATTTCCAAAGCACAATCTTTACCGGACGCGAAACCATATATCGTTTTGCTTGATATTCCGGAACAGGAAGAAGTATTGGAAACTGTTTTGACACATGTACAACCGAAACGGATTTATGCTCATTTTTATGCTCCAGAATCCACTTATTTTGAAGGAATGCCTAGCCGCGATCACTTTAAATGGTATTATGGATTTTTGGCTAAACGTCCTTCATTCGATTTGCAACAACACGCGAAAGATCTTGCCAAACATAAAGGATGGAGCGAAAGTACATTATTTTTCATGACAGAGGTGTTTTTTGACCTTGGTTTTGTTAAAATAAACAGTGGACGAATTGACCTGCAGGAAACAGTGAATAAACGCGACCTTGCAGAGTCGACGATATATCAAATGCGCGAGAAAAAAATGCAGCTTGAACAAAAGCTTTTATATGCGCCATATATGGAATTAAGACAATGGTTTGATGCCCGCTTAGCCGAGCAGACCGTTCCTGAGGAGGAGCAAGTATGGATTTAAAGCAATATGTAACAATAGTGGAAGATTGGCCGAAACCAGGTATCCGTTTTAAAGATATTTCAACAATCATGGACAATGGTGAAGCTTACAAATATGCAACTGATCAAATCGTCGAATATGCGAAAGAAAAGAACATAGATATGATAGTTGGTCCTGAAGCACGTGGATTTATTATCGGTTGTCCGGTCGCTTATGCGATGGGTAAAGGGTTTGCTCCTGTTCGTAAAGAAGGGAAATTACCTCGTGAAGTAATTCGTGCGGAATATGACCTTGAGTATGGAACGAACGTCCTGACGATGCATAAAGATGCGATTAAACCGGGTCAACGTGTCATGATTTGTGACGACTTGCTTGCAACGGGTGGAACGGTCGAAGCAACAATCACACTCATTGAACAAATGGGTGGAGTGGTTGCGGGATGTGCATTCCTAATTGAGTTAACTTACCTCGATGGACGCGAAAAATTAAAGGGCTACGACATTTGCACTTTGATGCAATATTAAGGTTGAAAGAAGATGAACTAATCAAGTTCATCTTTTTTTTATTAAAAAGTATGTTGATTTTTTGAATGACCATATAATAAAAGACAATATCTTGTAGCATTTAGGGTGCAAGAAGTGTTTATCTAATATACAATAGTCTTTACATATATTCGAAAGTGAATGGAGTCTAGTGATTCGACATGGCGAAAGACCAAATATTTACAGCTGAAGAAGTGTTCGCACTTGTCGCTACGTACATGAATGACAAAAACGTGCAATTTGTCAAAAAGTCGTATGAAATGGCGGAGCATGCTCATCGAGAACAGTTCAGAAAATCAGGAGAGCCTTATATTATTCATCCGATTCAAGTGGCGGGGATATTGGCAGAACTTCAAAYGGATCCTGCAACAGTAGCTGCAGGTTTTTTACATGATGTCGTAGAAGATACGGATATCCATAGAGATGACATCGTTCGCGAATTCAGTGAAGAAGTGGCGATGTTGGTGGAAGGTGTCACAAAGTTAAGTAAAATTAAATTCATGTCGAAAGAAGAACAGCAAGCGGAAAATCACCGCAAAATGTTCGTGGCGATGGCACAGGACATTCGTGTCATTTTAATTAAATTGGCTGATCGATTGCACAATATGCGCACATTGAAATTCCAACCTGTTGAAAAGCAAAGGCTTAAAGCAAGTGAAACGCTGGAAATTTTCGCTCCCCTGGCACACCGACTTGGGATTTCCACGATCAAATGGGAACTTGAAGACATTTCGTTGCGCTATTTAAATCCCCAGCAATACTACCGCATCGTGAATTTGATGAAACGAAAACGCAATGAGCGTGAAGATTACTTGAATAATGTGATGGTCGATATTAAAAGTGAGCTTGAAGACGTTGAAATCGAAGCGGATTTATATGGCCGACCAAAACATATTTACAGCATTTATAAAAAAATGGTCCTGCAAAACAAGCAGTTTAACGAAATCTATGATTTGCTTGCCGTACGAATAACAGTCGAAAGTATTAAAGACTGTTACGCAGTTCTAGGAATTATCCATACACTTTGGAAGCCGATGCCTGGACGTTTCAAAGATTATATTGCCATGCCAAAACAAAATTTGTATCAGTCACTCCATACAACGGTCGTTGGTCCTCAAGGAGATCCTTTGGAAGTACAAATCCGGACAGCAGAGATGCATCGCATCGCTGAATACGGGGTTGCTGCACATTGGGCATACAAAGAAGGCAAAACAGTGGAGTCTTCTAATAAATCGGTTGATTCGAAGCTCACATGGTTCAGGGAAATTTTGGAGTACCAAAATGAGTCCTCGAATGCAGAAGAATTTATGGAATCTCTTAAATTCGATTTATTCTCGGATATGGTTTATGTATTTTCTCCAAAAGGGGATGTAATGGAGCTTCCTGCAGGTTCGGTTCCCATTGATTTTGCTTTTCGCGTG
Organism: Paenisporosarcina sp. P4_D4; assembly: GCF_056401835.1. Lineage (NCBI taxonomy): Bacteria > Bacillati > Bacillota > Bacilli > Caryophanales > Caryophanaceae > Paenisporosarcina > Paenisporosarcina sp. P4_D4. The sequence continues at coordinate 10,362 of NZ_JBFUIO010000059.1, forward strand.
CATTCCGAAATCGGTAACAAGACCATCGGTGCAAAAGTAAACGGAAAAATGGTGCCACTTGATACGAAGCTGCAAACAGGTGATATCGTAGAGATATTAACTTCCAAGCAATCATTTGGACCTAGTCGAGATTGGCTGAAAATCGCCCAATCCTCACAAGCCAAAAATAAAATAAAGCAGTTCTTCAAAAAACAAGTTCGTGATGACAATGTCCATAAAGGGCATGAAATGATTGAAAAAGAAATAAAAGCACAAGAGTTTGATATTAAAGAAGTATTAACGAATGAAAATATCAAACGCGTATGTGAAAAGTTCAATTTCACGAGCGAAGAAGATATGTATGCAGCAGTAGGATTTAACGGCATTACTGCACAGCAGGTAGTAAACCGTCTGGCAGAGAAAATGCGTAAGATACGTGATCAGGAAGAAGCTTTAGAGAAAATCACTAAAGAAATGCACACGCCAACTATTCGAAAAGCAACCGAATCAGGTGTTATTGTCAAAGGAATCGACAACTTGCTTATCCGCTTATCCCGTTGCTGTAGTCCGGTTCCGGGTGATGAAATCGTCGGTTTTATTACAAAAGGCCGCGGGGTTTCAGTTCATCGAGACGATTGCCCGAATGTGCAGGATGCAACAGGGAATGAACGTATAATTGACGTTGAGTGGGGACAGCCAACGACGGCGACGCGTAAGGAATATCAAGTCGATATTGAAATTTCCGCTTTCGATCGTCCTGGTTTATTGAACGAAGTGATGCAAGTGGTGAATGAAGCGAAAACTAATATTTCAGCAGTCAGTGGTAAAGCAGATCGCGATAAGATAGCTACCATCAATATGACCATCATGATTACAAATATTGCACATTTACACAAAATTGTTGAACGAATTAAACAAATTCCAGATATTCATTCCGTACAACGAATGACGAATTGAGGGTTTAGTTTTGAAAGTCGTATTACAGCGAAGTTTAGAAGCAAAAGTTACAGTTAATGGGGAAGTCACCGGGCAAATCGATAAAGGTTTGGTTCTGCTCGTGGGCATTACCCATGAAGATACCGAAGAAGATGTTCGCTATGTAGCAGAAAAAGTGGCGAATCTTCGTTTGTTTGAAGATGAAACCGGGAAAATGAATCTATCCATTTTTGAAGCAGGTGGCTCTATCTTATCCGTTTCCCAATTTACACTTTATGGAGATACTAGAAAAGGCAGAAGACCGAGCTTCAGTGAAGCGGCCAAACCCGATATCGCGAAGCCGCTTTGGGATTTATTTAACGAAGAACTTCGTAATTTGAATTTACATGTCGAAACAGGTGTCTTTGGCGCAATGATGGATGTATCTTTGACGAATGACGGTCCCGTGACATTGATTGTGGAATCAAAATAAATAGAAAACACCCTTTTTCAATACGAAACCATTTCATATGGCTCGTAGTTGAAAAGGGTGTTTTTTTTATTTGGCTTGGTAAAGGATATGGTTGTTTAAGTTTATCGTACATTTGCTTTTGCCACATGTTCCGCATGATCCAACAAGTATGAAAAACACATACTTGTGGGTCTCACTCTTCAAAAGTGCTGCGCCTTCGGTTACTCGTCGCAAAGAGTGTGGTAAAACTACCTTTAAAATCTATAGAGGATAGATGATTTTAATTTACTCAAAAATTATCCAAATTATGGACATTTATAGTAAAATAATAATAATTTATTGTTTTACGATAAAAAAGTATTGACTAAGAATGTGTCGTCGATTATTCTAACATTAGAAAGTTGAGAAGAAGGTGAGTTATTGAAACAGAAGGAATTAGCAAAGTGGTTAAAAATAATTATTGTATTTTGCTGGTTATTTGGTTTAATGTTCTGTGTCTATATTGGACCAGAAACAGGGAAGAATATATTGTTAGATTCTGATCCCTTAAAAGAGCTATATAAACCTTTAATTGCTTATATTTGGATAACTAGCATTCCTTACTTTTTTGCTTTATGTATAGGCTGGAGTATCTGTTCAGATATTAATGTAGGCAACGATTTTACATTAAAAAATGCAAATAGGTTAAAGCGTATAAGTGTTTTAGCAATGATAGAAGGAGTTTTATATGTTATCGCACTGCTTTATGTATTTATTAGTGGTAACTACAACACTAATCTATTAATGATTCTTTTGCTTATTCTATTTTTTGCAGTTGTTATTTCTGTATTTACTTCTTTACTTTCTTATTTAATGCGTAAAGCAAGTGGTATAAAGCAGGATAACGAATTAACGATTTGAGGTTAACATGGTTATCATAGTTAATCTTGATGTAATGCTGGCAAAGAGGAAATTGAGTGTTACTGAATTATCGGAAAAGCTTGGTATCACAATGGCAAACGTCTCAATTTTAAAAAATGGAAAAGCAATTAAGTTTTCAACATTAGAGAAAATATGTGAAGTATTAGACTGTCAGCCAGGTAATATCTTGGAATATAAAAAATGATTAAACTAACTTTTATGGAGGAAAAATGATATGAAGAAAAAATATTTTATCGCATCAACACCAATTTTTTTAGGAGTAATCTGCTTTATTGCTAAGGCTATCATTGGAAGTAATATAGCACCAGATGGTACCTTAGAAGAGCCCTTCTTCTTAATCCCAATTGGATTCTTATTGTTCTTCTTAGGGATTGTTACTTTAATTGGAATGGCGCTAGTTACAATGATGAAAAAAACTCAAGTTTCGAATTAATAATGTTTATTCCTGAATGAACATTTCGTTTTATAAAAAAGTTTGATTAAAATTCACTTAGAATCCTTTAATCGAAAAGGAAAAGAAAAGAAAAGAAGCCATTTTGATTATTCTTTTTTCAAAATGGCTTCTTTTTATTTATCGTAAAGCATGGGTTCGCTCGATACTTTTAATCAAATTTCCTTTACTATCCCTTTAAATCAATACCCTAATTGAATATGGCTTTTCTATAGAATTAGTTAAACGATGTTGTTGAAGTAAGGGAATCGACACCAAATAAAATTAAATCAACATTTTCGGTTAAAAGAGCTTTTATTAAACAGCGTAAAATTCCACTATCTTAAAATCATATGGCACTAGCTGAATTTGTGGTGATGACTCACTTGTAACTATTTTTTCATCTGTCCATAGATTTTTCAATGAGTTATTTTTTATCTCATATGGAATGTGATAGGTCTGAGTTGAATTTGTAGGGTTAATCAGCACGAAAATATTCCTGTCATCCATATATCTTCGGTAAACGACAAGATTACTTTCAACCCAGTTCATAAACTGGAAATGACCATCATTGGCGAGCAATGTATGTTGTTTTCGTAATGAAATGCATTTTGTCACATGAGCTAGAAGGTCCGTATTCTGTTTCTCTTCAACCCATTCCATGCAAGCTCTGCAGCCAGGGTCTTTTCCACCTGTCATGCCAATCTCGTCTCCATAGTACATACAAGGTGACCCCATGAATGTATACATCAGTAAATAAATCAGTTTGACGCGTTTTACATCGTCCTGACACTCCGTAAGTATTCTCGATGTGTCGTGGCTGCCCACCAAATTGAACGTGACGTTCATCACATTATTTGGATAGCTTTGCAGAACAGTAGTCATTGAGTCCATAAACTCAGTAGCAGACATGGTCTGACTGGCCAGTAGTTGCAATACATTAGTAGCGAACGGATAGTTCATTACGGCATCGAATTGATCACCGTTGAGCCAAGGCATGGCATCATGCCATACTTCCCCAAGAATATAGACATCAGGTTTTTCGTTACGGACGACATTTCGGAAATCACGCCAAAATTGGTGATCCACTTCGTTGGCAACGTCCAGGCGCCAGCCGTCAATATCAAACTCTTTTATCCAGTAAGCAGCAACATCCAGCAAATATTTTTTTACTTTAGGGTTCTGTGTATTCAATTTGGGCATTTGGGAAACAAATGCAAATGCTTCGTAATTTGGACGATCTCCTTCCTGCAAGGGAAGACTGTGCGGATAGAACCAGTTTACGTATTCTGAACCCTTTCCTTTTTCCAATACGTCCTGGAAGGGAGGGAAGTAGTAACCACAGTGATTGAAAACAGCATCCAACATCACTTTGATTCCACGGGCATGACATGCCTCGACCAAGTTTCTGAAATCTTCTTTCGTTCCGAATTGAGGATCAATCGAAAAATAATCAATGGTGTCATATTTATGGTTGGATGGTGCAGTAAAAATTGGTGTGAAATAAATGCCGTTTATGCCGAGTTTTTCTAAGTAATCAAGTTGTTGCTCGACACCATGCAGATCGCCACCAAAGAAATTGTTGGTTGATGGTTCAGTTTCTCCCCATGGTTGAACGTCTTTCGGATTGTTTAATTTGTTTCCGTTAAAGAAACGGTCTGGAAAAATTTGATACCATACCGTATTTTTCACCCATTCCGGAGAATCAAATAGCTCTGACTTATGGAGGTAGGGGAAGCAGAAATAATAGCCACAATCATATATGATTTCTTCATGAAATCCTTTTTCCGATAAAACAACGGTTTCTTCGTTCGAGTGCAGTTCAAATCCGTACCGAATTCTACGGTGAGGGGGACTGATATTTACTTCCCAGTAATCGAACAATGCATCAGTTGCGCATATGAATACATCTGCTCGTTGAAAAATCCATTTGTCATTTTCCCAAATATATGGATCGCCATAAATAAGGTCGATCCGTTTAACATCCGCTTTTTTTGTGCGAATCCTTATGCAAAGCGTGTCCTCGTCAAGAATAAAGGAGTAATTATTCCCTGGTCGGTGAAAAATTGCCGAACGTTCCATTCCAACACCACCTTATGTTTATTTTATATGCTCTGATAAACGATGTTGCTGAAAGAAAGGGAATCTTTATCCCTTTAATTCAAAATCAACACAAAAAGTTAACAGAGCCAATTTAAAAACTTCGTCTCAGATTAACAAAACAATTCAATCAATTCAATCCCTATTAAATTTATTGTTCTGAAAATGAGACATCCAGTCAACTAAAAAATTTCCTTTAACGATTGTTAAAAATAGTTATTGTAAAATTAGAAACAATCATTATAATTAAAACTATATTTGTGCAATCGCTTTCACAAGTTTAAAAGATTCGGAAAAGGTCTTTTGAAGACAATCATTATTTTTTTAAAAAGAGATGATAGCGTTTTCATTTTTACGAGTTTTTAGATTTGTGCAAACGGTTGTATAGGTGAGTGTTCAAAAAGATATTAGGAGGGTCATGATGAAGAAAAGTTTATTTTTAATGATGCTTGTTCTTTTATTAGCAATGCTCGGCGCTTGTGCACCTGATCGTGCAGAAAATCCAGAAACTGACGGTAAAGACTCAGATGGCAAAGACGTGGCTGAAGAGCCTAAACCAGAGAAACTTGTAATCTGGGAAGATGTTGACAAGTCAAAAGACTGGTTACCAGCTGCTATCGAGTCTTTCGAAAAAGAGTATGGTATCAAAGTTGAATTTAAAGAGTTGAACATGGCTGATAAAATCCGTGATCAATTACGTTTAGATGGTCCAACAGGAAATGCTCCAGACGTTGTAACTCTTCCTCATGACCAAATTGGCCAAGTTGTAACTGAAGGACTTATTCAAGAAATTAAAGTTGAAGATTCAGTATTAAAAACATATAGCGAATCTTCAATTACTGCTCAAATGTATGATGGAAAACTTTTCGGTCTTCCTAAAGCAACAGAAACACCAGTATTTATTTATAATAAAGCATTAATGGAAAAAGCTCCTGAAACAATGGATGAGCTTTATACATTCTCTAAAGATTTCACAAAAGGTGAAAACTACGGATTCCTTGCACTTTGGGATAACTTCTACTTTGCACACGGTGCGATTGCAGGTATGGGTGGATATGTGTTCAACGAAGGCGAAGAAGGTCTTGACCGTAAAGATATTGGCTTGAACAATGAAGGCGCTGTAGAAGGTGCTGCATACATTCAAAAATGGTACACAGAAGGATTATTCCCTAAAGGTATCATCGGTGAAACTGGCGGCGCTGCAATGGACGGCCTATTTAACGAAGGTAAAGTTGCTGCAGTTATGAACGGACCTTGGGCATTCCAAGGAATGAGAGATGCAGGAGTTGACATCGGATT